>NZ_PJAP01000261.1:0-18285 GCF_002836795.1 Shewanella sp. 11B5
TTTGTATAGCTCTTATGTATTCAATTTAAGATCAATGCACATCACGCTATCACCACTCTAGCTATCGATTTTACTCATCGATATTACTCATAAGATCGCCACGCCAACATTCGGTTAAATTTTTTTACAAGTTTGAGTAATTACTTAAAACATCTGTGTCAAATACTATAACGTCCCATTTAAGTTGTTATTGCCTACCACTAAATACTGGAATGCTAGCCTGTTTAAATTGTTATTTGTTAATTCAAACACTCGGTCTATTTTGACAATAAATAGGTCAATTTTTTGTGGTTGCATTGTTTTGATTCTGCTCTATGTTGATGTTGGAGTTGTAATAAAAAATCCAATATGAGTAACAAAATAATAAAGTTCTGTTAACAGTGCTGTTGGCGCTGCAGCAGATAAAATAAGAGGACAACCCAATGACAAAATCGATACTTTTACTGTTGGCAGGCTTATTAACTGGCGCAGCTCAAGCAGCCGTTGGTAGCTACCCAGTTGTGTTAGTGCATGGCTTTCAACCGGATAATTTACAAAGTAAGCCGACAGGTACACAGGTAACTGACAATGGTTCAGAGTACTGGGCGCAATATTGGCGTGATCGTGCTGATGCACGCATTGATTGGCCATCGCAAGAGCGCATTGCTAATAAAATAACCAGCCAATATGTGTGGCCTAAATTGCAGCAGCTATCTCGTGAGGGGACATGTGCCAGCGGTTGTGTATTTGTGACCCATTCTACTGGCGATTTAGTGATGCGCTATATTATTGATAACCAAGCGCTATGGTTGCAAAACGCAGGTTTAAAGCCGCTTAATATTGTCGCCACATTTGACTTTTCTGGCGCGGGTGGTGGGGTTGAATTGGCTGATTTGGCGGTTAATGTCGCCAGTGGTTCAGGTTTGATAGATGCAACATTAAAACTAGCTGTGTCGTTATGGTTAGGAGAACTGCCGTCGTCATCCAATATTGGGGTATTGAATGATTTACGCGTAAATACTGCACGCCAATTGGCAGCGTTTCCTGAAAGCCGAGTGCCACGTTTACGTTTTGCTGGGGCAGGGTCTGACTTTCTCGGTGTGACAGGGGCATTTTTACCCGGCGAAGATGATGGTGTTGTTGCTAGTCATTCTAGTTGTGGTGCCGCGGCCGTCGGCAGTTACAACAGTTGTTCGCGCAGTGTAGCATTTGATGGCAAGCTCACCTCTACTAATGGCCCTAGCGGATTTATGCCTTATCACTACCCAATGTTGATGAGTGAAGGCTATAGCCATGGCGACACTATTTTAAATAGCGCTAAAGATGAAGTAACTTCTGCCAATAGTAGTGCCAATTATCTCAATGGCGATAACTTGCAATTCAACACCTATGATGAAAAACGTGGCTGGTGGATATTTAGTTCACGTTATAGAGTGGTTAATAATTCGAATAAAACCAGTATGTCAGCACTTGTGTATCAAGCGGCTAACTAAGCGTATATGAAATATAAAAAAATCATTATAACAATAGCCCTACTCGCTACGGCAGTAGGGTTTTGGGTTGACACTTCTGAGTCGGCACTTGAGCCACCTCAGAGTGCCGCTGTTATCGAGCAAGATGATACTGCACCGAGTAAACCAAAAGTGGTAAAACCCATGCCAGCTAAAACGATGACCGTGGTTGAAAAGCTTCCACAACCGATCAGTAATAGTTTTCAGCTCATGGCAGAGGCTTATGCTAGTGAACTTGAGCTGCCATCTTACTCAATGCCTTTATCGGTTGATGATTCGCACTTACTTAACCCCAATGCTTACATTCCTCAGCCGGTGCAACTCCAAGATGGAGCCAGTGCTAGCATAGTGTTGCCTAAGTATCGTTTCAGTTTTCCTGAACCAGTGGTCATTAATCTTGAAGTTAATGGCTTGCTCGTTACTGGGGCGAGTGCTGCATTACACAGCGAACTTACAAGTGGTTCGGAGCCGTTAATTAGCGAAACCATGCTAGGTGCCGATGGCAAATGGGCGATACAACTGAATGCTGAAGAGGATTGGAATGGTCCAATGGAGGTCAGTGTTACCTTTCGCGCTAAGGGCAAAAAGCAAACGTTAAAAACAGGCATAGAATATAGTCATCCTACGGCAACCATAACCGGAGTGGGGGATATCCGCGCTGAAGGTAGTGATATGTTGATACCGGTTAAATTGGATGTTGAGCAAGCGGGTTATTATCGTTTACGGGCCAATCTATATACAGCAGATAAGCAGCCGATTGCCTTGCTAACGGGTTCCGACAAGCTGACTGAAGGCTCTGTGGTACTGGATCTTAAAGCCTATAAAGGGGTGTTAGCGCAATATAAAGGCCCTTATGTTCTGAGTACATTTGTATTGGAGCGCCGCCCAGCAGTACCCGGTGAATTAACTCAGTACGGCCACAGTGAGGAACCTGCCTACGAGTTAGGCGATTTTGCTGTTGAGTCGCTATCTGATGAGCCATGGCAACCCGATGAGCAAGAAATGCAGCGACTTGAGTTTTTGCAAAAAATGGCAGCAGACTAGGGTTTAACCATTGTTGTTTACATTATCTAAAGCCCGCATTAGCTAATAACGCGGGCTTAATTTATGTATATATAACGTCAAAGTAGCCATGTTTACAGTATTAATTTGTGCAAATAAGTAATGCGGTATGACTATAAAATGGATAGCCCACTTAGTTATTTTTGTTTCAACAGTATCAATGTGTTTTTAGATTATTTTGCGTTAAACATTTTATATTTTGTAGTGATACTACTGAAGAGCATAAACCTCGAATATATGAGGTTTATAATGTAAGGATGGTGTTAAATTGCCGCGGAATATGCAACCAAGTTACACAGGCTGTGTTTGCTGTACTTGGTTTCTGCCACCGCGTTTGGCGCAATACATAGCCATGTCTGCTCGGCTAAAAAGGTCTTGTATTACCTTGTCTCCGGCTGTTAAAGAGCTTACGCCAATAGACACAGTAACGTTAATGTTGTTATTTGTTTGAGTGGTGTGAAATGAGTGTTTGGCAATATGTTCTCGAATACGCTCAGCAATGATCATTGCACCTTCACCGTCGGTCATCGGTAAGATGATGGTAAACTCCTCACCACCGATTCTGGACAATGAATCTGATTGTCGCAGTAAATCACTGCATATTTGGGCAAACTGTTTGAGTATGCTATCTCCGCCATCATGACCAAAATTGTCATTAATCACTTTAAAGTAATCGATGTCGATAACCAACAATGATAACTGTTGATTAAACCTTATGGCTCTGGCGCATTCTTGTTTTGCCAGTTGGTTATATGAGCGACGATTATGCATGCCGGTTAGTTGATCGGTGTTAACTAAACTTTCGATTTGTTGATGTGCTTGTTCTAGTGATGTTTGTGCCTGTTTTAGGTTGGTGATATCTGCGCCCATAATAATGGTGTAACCACTGTCTAAGTTAATCCTGGTCATTTTAAACCAACGCCCATCAGACAGGTCTGTTTCATACTGGTTCAGAGCCTTTTCTGAATGCAGTTTATGCAGATTTTCCAGCCATTGTTCAAAATCATCAGTATTGATAATAACGCCTTGCTTAGTTTCCCAAGCGTGGCGTAATAAATCGCCTGATTTTTTGCCAATAGCATCTTCTGCGGTAGTGCCAAAGATGCTGGCGAAGTGCTGATTACAGTAGATAACTTCTTTATCTTGGTTGAGTACACCGAAACAATTTGGAGTGAGTTTTAATGCATCCATGAGGATGGGCTCTAAATTGACTGGTGGACTTTGTGGCATAGGATACTCAACAATGTGACGATACTTGGGCGTAATTATAAAGGAAAAACGTTACTTTTTGGTAACAAACTAACCGGTGCTATGACTCTGTTGCTAGAGGGATAAAGCTAGTCCACTGTTTTTATTGACGTTTTTTAAATCGAGTAGGGGAAAATAAAATTATTTATCCCTCAGTCTAAAGAATGATAACGATGAGGCGCAGCAAGCATAAAAAAGCCCAGTCATTATCGCTAAGACTGGGCTGTTAATGCAGATTAATTACGCGTTAGTTAATGCGCTTTTTAGCTCGCTAGGTTTCATCGGAATTTTACGTAACCGTACACCCACAGCTTGATAGATTGCATTAGCAATCGCTGGAGCAACAGGGGTTACAGCCGGTTCACCTAAGCCAGATGGTGGCATTTTGCTTGGGATAAATTCGATGATAACTTCCGGTGTCTGACCTAAGCGCAGCGGAGTATAAGTATCAAAGTTTGAGTCTTTATACTGACCATTAAGCAGTTCAGTACCTTCATACAACGCCATAGATAATCCCCACAATGCAGCACCCTGGCATTGGGCCTCTGCGCCGTTAGGATCAACAATAATGCCGGCATCGATGGCGATAACCAATTTCTGCACATTTACAATACCGTTGCTTTTATCCACATACACTTGTACTGCGCACGATACCCAGGTTGGCATATCACGTTCTTGGCCAAAGGTTGATGCAATGCCAAGCCCTGTATCTTTGGCTTGTGGTGTGCCCCAGCCAATCATCTCGGCAGCTTTTTTCAATACTGCGGCTTGGCGAGCAGCGCCACCTTCGGCAACGGGTGTGCTCCCAGCATTTCGGCCTTCGGCAATTAGCATGTCGAGGCGGAACTGTAATGGATCTTTACCCGCGTGATGCGCAGCTTCATCCATAAAGCTTTCAACAGCCCAACCTGTCCAGCCAGGTCCAACTGAACGTAACCAACCCGGTCTGAACGTTGCAATCGCAAGGTCATTCGATACAGCACGCACTTTTTGAGCGCCAACAGTGTACCAATGGTCTGCTCCGGCAATCGAAAACGGATCAAATGGTTCGCCATTAGTGCCTTTTGGCATAAACCCTGGTGCTAATACCTGAGTTGGCCAACCTGCTGTGGCGTGATGTTCCATTGCGGTAACCGCTTTTTTGTCATCAAACGCCATTTTTAACTGTTGAACAGATGCAGAGCGCGCGCTATCAAATAACATGTCTTGTGGACGCATCATCACCATTTTAACGGGTTTACCGCCTAATGCTTTAGAGGTCAACGCAGCTGGAATGGTGTAATCGCCGTTAAGTCTGCGTCCAAAGCCACCGCCTAACATGTAGCTACGAATCACAATGTTAGCTTCTTCTTCGCCTAATGCCGTGGCCAATACGGGAAGGGTAAGCGATTGCCACTGACAACCTGAATGCACTTCCCATATGCCGTCTTGGTTTTTAAATACCAGTGCATTAAGCGGTTCCATTTGCGCATGCAGTACCGTGCTGGTGATGTATTCTTCTGCAATGGTGCTTTTTGCACTCGCAAATACTGGACCAGTGTCAGTATTGCCTGTGTCTAAAATACTGCCTTTGGTTTGGTCGCCAAGTAATTGCTTACCATGAGCAATAATGTCTGCTTCAGACACGTTGGCCGTTTTACCTGCGTCCCATGTTACTTTCACGAGCTTTGAGGCTTTTTGGGCCGCATTAAAGCTACTGGCGATAACCATTAACCAACCTGGCACACTGCCACTGGCATCATCTAGTACGATAGTTTGTTGATAACCCTTAACGGCTTTTGCAGCAGAGTCGTCAAACTTAACCACTTTGGAGCCATAACGTGTAGGAGGCAAAATAGGGTTAGCGTACACCATGCCATCAACTTTCGCGTCGATACCAAATATGGTTTTACCGTTAGTCTTGTTGGCAATATCAAGAGACGTCACCTGTTGGCCCACCAGCTTAAGATCGGCATTCGGCTTCAATGGCAGGGTTTTAAGTTCTTCTTCAGTAAACTGACGTGTTAAGCCTAGGGTGACTAACTCACCGTAAGACAGCTCGCCTTTACTTGAGATAATTTTACCGTTACTGGCTTTACAGTCTTTTGCTGCAATACCCCATTTTTTAGCCGCAGCTTCAATTAACGCTGTACGGCCTGCAGCACCCGCTTGACGGTAAACTGGCCAGCTTTGTGAAATAGACCAACTGCCGCCGGTAACCATGTAACCCCAACGTGGGTCACTGTCGACATGGATAATCTCGACATCATCCCATGACGCTTCTAGTTCATCAGCAAGAATACGCGCAATAGCAGTACCGACATGTTGGCCCATTTCTGAGCGCATAATGTTGACTTTAATTTTGCCTGCGGTATCGATTGAGTACCATAAAGACGGTTCGTAAATATCGCCTTCGCTTGGGAGTACTTTACCGTCTGGGCTAGCAGGATCCATTGCCGCCATCAAATGGCGAGGAAAACCAAAGCTGACACCTACAGCGGTCATCGCAATTAAAAAACCACGGCGGGTTATACCAGCCGATCCACGTTTAGGCAGTCTGCTCATCGTTGTTCTCCTTAATTGCGTTTGCAGCTTCATGAATGGCACCACGAATACGAACGTAGGTCATACAACGACATAAGTTTCCGCCCATCACAGCGTCAATGTCTTTGTCTGAAGGTTCAGGAATGTCTTTTAGTAGCGCTGCAGCTTGCATAATTTGACCCGACTGGCAGTAACCACACTGTGGTACCTGCAGCTTTTGCCAAGATATTTGCAATGGGTGATCGCCCTTTTCAGAAAGTCCTTCAATCGTAGTGATTTCGGCTCCTTCAACTGACGATATAGGGGTTATGCATGAACGTGTGGCACGTCCGCCAACATGGACGGTACAGGCACCACATGTACCAATACCACAGCCAAATTTTGTGCCGGTCATGTCCAGTTCATCACGAATAACCCACAGTAGAGGAGTATCACTCTCTACATCGGCAGTCATCGGTTTGCCGTTTAAAATAAATTTTGCCATTGTCACTTCTCCAGTGAATTAGTGCTCAAATCGGGGTTGATTGCGGATCTCGCCCACTTGTTGTTGTAATTTCGGCCAGGTGTTTTCCCCAGCTGCTTGACGTAAATAAGCCGCTATAGCAGTAATGTCTTCATCGCTAAGAGCATCACGGAACCCTGGCATTACCACACCGCTAATGCCTTGATCGCTGCGCACGCCATCCAGTATTACGTTAATTAGGTTAGTTGGATCATTAAGATGTGTTGCCGAGCCGATAGTAATTAATGGACGACCTTTAACTAACTGGTCGCTGTTGTAGTGGCATGCTTGGCAAGCTGTAGCATATAAGCGTGCACCTTCATCAATCCGCTGATCCGGTTGTTGATGTTGTGCCGCGATAGCTGCTTGTAACGTGCTACTTGAGTCAGGATCGTCGGTGTTGTTGGTACGGGCAATTTCAGCAAAGTAACCACTAATGGCTTCTATGTCACTGTCTGGAAGGGCTGATAAGCCTTTGTGCATAACTGGCGCCATTGGGCCTGCCGCACTTCCATGGTAAGGCGAGTTACCCGTAGTTAGGTATTCATAGAAGTCTTGTGCGCGCCACGGGATAGGTGAAGTGCTTGTTGATGTTAATGATGGTGCTATCCAGCCATCAATGGCCGCACCTTGGTACATTTGGGCGTACTTTTCGCCGCCCAACGCATTACGTGGAGTATGGCATGCACCACAGTGAGCAATACCTTCTGCTAAGTAAGCACCGCGATTCCATTCGGCAGATTGCTTGCTGTTGACCTCAAAAGCTTGGGTATCAGCAAACAACAGTTTCCAACCCGCCTGAAACCAGCGGATGTTGAGCGGAAACGGAATACCGTTTTCTTTTTTAACTTGGTTAACCGCAGGCACAGACGTCATGATGTAAGCGTAAATAGCGTTAATGTCATCATCGGTCATTTTATTAAAGTGTTCAAAAGGGAACGCAGGTAATAAATGGTGTCCATCGCGGCTCACACCTGTGCGCATGGCGCGAGCGAAAGCGGCTTGTGACCAGCCACCAATACCGGTTTCAACATCGGGAGTGATGTTACTTGAATAAATGGTGCCAAAGTCAGTATGCATTTCATAGTTACCAGCATAGGCTGTGCCACCAGGTGGTGTATGACAAGTACTGCAATAACCTGCTGCGGCAAGGATTTTACCCTGTTCGATAACGTGTGGAGAATAATCAGTTTGAGTTGGTACGACGGGATCAATTGCAGGGTGCCAAGCATATATACTGAATATACCGAGTCCAACAATAGCTGCGCCACATACGCCGTAAACGATGCGCTTTAGCATATTACATTGCCTTATTTTAAATAAAAAATGATATAGAGAAGGGAATATCTCATCTAAACATTCCCTGTTCGACTGCGTATTATTATTGTGATTGGTCAAATATTAATCCTATGCAAGGTATAGCCCTTTGTCCAGCATTGATATTGACTGATCTGTTATTGTATTAGAATAAAATAATACAGTACTGCGCTGACGAGTAACATGTGGATTGTTAAATAAATTGATTTCGTTAATTCACTGTTAATTCACAGTTTTCAAGGTTGCTGCTATGTTGCGGTAATCTTAGTTATCTATGATTAAAATGAGTAGCCATGCCAGATTCATAAAGTGAGGAAATACTGCCGAAAAAACGATTATTGGCCATTAAGATATATGTCGGTGTTTATTAACTATTTACTCATCTGTGACCAGATGATTTTATCGCTGAGCAGGTACTCAATATGGTGATTATGTACCTCGGCGATTATTTCCCCTCAATATGATTGTTCATTGCGATAGTTTCCACAATCATGATTAAGCCACAATATATCGCTACAGCACTTTTAGATCTCATTCTGACAGTTATTCCTTAGTGCTTGAGCACAATCAACTTGTATTTAGCAAAGATATTCTGGATAATTAATGCAAATCATTATCATTTGCGTTAAATGGCTGGAGATCGAATTAGATGGAACTCGTCAGTGTATCTTCTTTATGGCTTGGTTGTTTGTTTGCCTATTTGGCATCTGACAAGCAACAGCTTATTAGTTTGCCTTTTCCTAAATTACTGGCTTGGAGCTTATGCGGTTTATCGGTGGTATTTGCAGTATGGGGATTTAGCCATACTTACAGTGTATTAGTCGCCAGTTTGGTGGTGCTGATTTGCATGATGACCATGTGGATATTACTGGTGCTGGTGGCCTCGCACTATAAAGGTCGTAGTATCTGGGTGAGTTCGTTAGGCTTTGCGCTGTTTGTCAGTATCTTACTTGTTGGGGTTAAATAACCATGTGGCCTAAATCTGTTGCTGCATTTTTGTGGGGATTATTACTGGCGATCAGTTTAATGCTCATTGTTTTTCGAACATTACCGGCTGCAGTAGATGTAAAACTATTTGTTGGGCTAATGCTGGGTTTTTGTGTGTGGGTTGGGGTGATGACATTTTGTTATAGCCGCAACAGCGCAAAAGCGGCGAGTGTCGTATGCGCAAAATGGCTTGTGGCCAGTAGCCTTATTAATACGTTGTTATTTTTTTCTCAAACCTAAGTCATGAATACCTCAATGAAACCAGACTCTCCCGTACAGCACAAAGTCGTTAAAAATCTCATCGAAGCCCACAGTTGGCTTGGGTTAATTATTTCACCTTTACTGTTTTTGGTATTTTGGGCTGGCGCGGTGACCTTGTTTCACGATGAAATTGCCCAGTGGGCCATTACGCCTCATCATCCAGTCGATAATACCCAAGCAGATATTCCTTTAGTGAAACTGGTAGAGCAAAAGTTGGCTGAATACCCAGTCGATCAAGCTGGCCGATTTCGAATAAATATGCCGACTGAGCTAGTACCTTATTATATTTTTTACTTCGATGTGTTTGGAGATGCTCCGCAATCGGACCGCCAGTCGATGGCGATATTGGTTGACCCTAAAAGCGGCGAAACCGTTGCGGGCAAAGATGACTTTTACTTATCGCAATTTATTTACCGCTTGCATTACAACCTTGATTTACCCGGTGGCAGTTATCTTATTGGGGTCGTGACGCTGATTTTTTTGTTTGCACTCGTGTCAGGTATTTTTATCCATGCGCGTAAATTACTGAAACATTTCTTTTTGTATCGGGTTGATAAACAGCGCCGGGATAAATTACTCGATCTTCATACTGTAGTCGGAGTAATGACAATTCCCTTTACCTTGATGTATGCGCTAAGTGGCTTGATCCTTAACTTGGCCATAGTGTTCCAACTGGCTTTTGTGGTGTTTATTTATCAGGGCGATCGACAAGCATTGTTTAACGATGCCGGTTTTAACCGTACCAGCGAACCGCGAAGTGAAACGTCACTGGATATGAGCAATGCATTTACCTTAATTGAACAAACTAAACAGCAATCGAATTTTGAGTTACGTAATATTATTTTCCACCATTACGGCGCCGATAATGCTCTGGTACAAGTGCGTGGAACCGACACGGTTAATTTTGCTCAACGAGATGAAGTGACCTACCGGGTGCAGGATGGCACTGTGATGGATAAGGTTAATGCCGATAATTACAATGTATTCCGCCAGGGTAGAGATGTATTAGTGACATTGCATTTTAGTAATTTTGCTGGCTTAGATATCCGTATTTTGTACTTTATTTTGGCGATGGCCATCAGCGCCATGATTGTTACCGGCAATATGTTATGGATAAATAAGCGCAGTGCTCAGCGCCAATCTTCACAGCGCAGTATTGCTATCGTAACCGCGATGACGATTGGTGGCTGTGGTGGCATTATTGTCGCGACAGCAGTTGGATTTTTGTGTGAGCGACTATTACCTGCAACCTTATCAGGGCGAAGTGAATGGTTAGTGGGGTGTTTTGTAACGTCACTATTGCTCGTTATGTTGTGCAGTATAAAAGTGACCGATATTAAGCGTCATCTCAGCCAGTTGCTGTTACTCACCAGTGGCATATTAGTCATCACGATTGTTGCAGATTGGCTGTTATTTTCTGAGCAAATAATAGCGTTATGGCAAAGTGGTTATCATGGGGTCATCGGGATACAAGTTGGCATGATGCTGGTAACGGCAGTGTGTTTATGGACCGCCAATAAGTTAGGTGTATCACCTCGGTCGCAGCCAGCAATGGTTAAAAATATTACTCCCGCTAATGGATAGCGAATTGTAATAAAACTAAACCTATTAAGCCTGTGAAGGAAACTATCACAGGCTCAATCATCAACTAAGCGCATCTAGGGTAAATCAAAAATCAATGCAGTTGCTTGAGTGTCCGTTGGGTTAACCAAGGTCACCGTGGTTATGTCGGTGAGTTTAGCGCCATCACCTATGGTTAACTGCTGATCTTCAATATTGAGCTCGCCAGCCACCTGATGAACATACATTTTACGGTCAGTTGCAATCTGATAGGTTATTTCAGATTTAGACGCCAAAATCAGTTGTGACAATGTCGCATTTTGCTTGATTTGCAAGGTACCGTTTTCACCCGTTGGCGTAGCAATCGTGGTTAACCCCACTGCTTGACCGAAGTTTTTTTGCTGATACCCTGGTGTATTGCCTAAGGTATTAGGCTGGATCCAAATTTGTAAAAACTTCAATGGGTCGGTTTTAGAGGCATTGTATTCACTGTGAGTTATGCCGCTGCCAGCAGACATAAGTTGGAACTCACCAGCAGGTAATACTTCAACGTTACCCTCACTGTCTTTATGGGCAATTGAGCCTTCAAGTGCATAGCTGATAATTTCCATGTCACGGTGGCCGTGAGTGGCAAATCCGGCACCGGGGGCGACGCTGTCGTCATTAATCACTCGCAAGGCGGAAAAGCCCATATGATCAGGGTCATAATAACTCCCAAATGAGAAGCTATGTTTACTGTCTAACCAGCCAAAATTAGCTTTGCCGCGTTCGCTTGCTGGACGTAAAGTGATCATGATGTTCTCCTAAAGCTCAATGTAAATGTTTATACCAATCAGATCTTTGCTCTAATTTGATTGGTATTCATCGCAACTCGGGTTACTTAGTTAATCGAGTCGTAATCGCGTTATCGATGGCAAGTTTGCCTGAACCCGATAAGGCCAGTGACACGCTGGCGGCCAATAGTGCTAACGCAAATTCATAGCCGTTATTTGCCATAAATAAACCGTTGCTGATATGTACACTAGCAATGGCGATAATCATGGTGAATGCTAATAAAACTGCGGCAGGACGAGTCAGCAAGCCTAGTAGAATGAACAGTCCGCCAACCAATTCAGCGCTACCGGCTAAGAAAGCCATTAACACGCCAGGTTCGATGCCAATTGATGCCATCCATTGTCCTGTACCTTCAAGGCCATAACCGCCAAACCAACCAAATAGTTTTTGGCCGCCGTGAGCCATAAAAATAATCCCAACAGGTAAGCGTAATGCCAATGTGCTGAAACCTGCAGTAGAATTTGTGATGCGTTTAACGAGTGCTTTCATGGTATGTATCCTCAATAAATTTAAACATTGTTTGTTTTGTCGTGAGCCTTTCTCACTGGTTGATAAGAAGTATATTGAGACTTGATTGAATAAAAAATCGGAATAAACTGACGTAAAGATTCAAATTATTTGAATACGGAGGAATGATGCAAAATCCGATCACTATCGACGCATTACGCGCCTTAGATGCAATTGAACGTAAGGGCAGTTTTGCTGCTGCAGCAGCATCGTTATATCGAGTGCCATCAGCACTGACTTACACCATCAAAAAACTTGAAGATGATATGGGTACGGCGTTATTTGACCGTACAAAGCAAAAAGCACAACTGACACCCGCAGGTAAAATTGTATTAGAGCAAGGACGGCAGATTTTGTTAGCCACCAATCGGTTGGTTGATTCAGTGCAGCAATTAGAATCTGGCTGGGAAACCGAAATACGGTTATCACGCGACACGGTTATCCCTCAGGGGGTATTGTTTCAATTAATTGAACAATTTAATCAGCTAGAACATTCGGTCGACATTAGTGTCGATGTTGAAGCCGTCGGTGGTGGTTGGGATGCATTACATAGCCGACGCGCCGATATTGTGATTGGTGCATCTGGCGAGTTACCAAGAGGTGTATTTCAAACCCATAAAATAGGCGAGATTGAATTTGTGTTTGCGGTTGCGCCACATCATCCATTGGCGTTTGTTGATGGCATATTAGAAGCCGACAAATTAACAGATTATGCTTCGGTTGTGGTTGCTGATACATCACAACTTTTACCCACTCGAAGCAGCGGTATGTTCAACAGTAAGCAGGTAATTAGGGTCAACACCATGGAAACTAAAATAGCGGCACAGCGACAAGGTTTGGGGATTGGTTTTTTACCTAGGCACATGGTGCAATGTTATTTTGATAGTGGCGAATTGATTGAAAAATCCTGTTCAATTCCAAGACCAAATCAAAGTTTGTACATTGCTTGGCATAAAGATCATCAAGGCCGTGCATTTGACTGGTTTGTGGACCATTTACCTAAAGCCGACTGGGGTTTATAACATCTGAATGTGAGCACAATGATAGCGACCAATGTGAGATCGCAGATACGAGCTCACATTGGTGCTTATCGATCCCATCGTGATATTGAATATCAGCGTTGATGTCGTTGCTTAACTATTCTTTTAACTATTCGGTTAACTACTCGCTTGAATACTCACTTGAGCATTCTTGCTAGCGTTAGTTTTCTTGTCTAGTGAGCCACTGAAACGTGTTAATGCTAGGGCAATAACCACAATCACCGCACCAACCCAAGGTGTATGCATTAGGCCAGCGTTAGCCACAATCAGCCCGCCACCCCAAGACCCAAGTGCAATACCGACATTAAAAGCGGCAATATTTAATCCTGAAGCCACATCAACGGCGTCGGGTGTGTACTTCTGTGCAAGTGAAACTACGTAAACTTGTAGCCCTGGTACATTACCAAATGCAAACGCGCCCCAGACCAAAATGGTGATCACAGCGGCAATAGGGTTAACCGCAGTAAAGTTAAATATCACTAATATGGTCGCAAGACCGCTGAAAATAATACTTAACGCTTTAATTGGGCCCATTTTATCGGCCATTTTTCCGCCCCAAATATTACCAATAGCGACCGATACCCCGTACACCAACATGATTAAGCCAATAGATTGAGATTCAAAACCAGACACTTGCTCTAAAATGGGGGCTAAAAAAGTAAAGGCCGTAAATGTGCCGCCATAACCTAATGCGGTAATAGCATAGACCAGTAATAACCGTGGTTGAGTGAGTACTTTTAATTGCGATGATAATTTTGCCGCGGGTGGCTGAGGTAAATTATTGGGAACCAACAAGCTACTGCCAATCAAGGCTACAAACCCAAGAATTGCGACAGTTAAAAAAGTGGCTTGCCAGCCAAAGGTCTGGCCAATATAGGTGCCCAAAGGGACGCCTGTCACTAAGGCGACGGTTAACCCCGTAAACATAATGGCAATCGCACTGGCGGCTTTTTCTTTGGGTACTAACCCAGTGGCAATGGTTGAGCCAATAGAGAAAAACACTCCGTGGGCTAACCCAGTGATAATGCGTGCAGCAATTAAGGTTTCGTAACCGGGCGCTTGCCAAGCCAATAGATTACCCGCAACAAATAAACTCATTACCGCCAGCAATACGTGTTTGCGATTCCATTTACCGGTTAATGCGGTGAGTACTGGTGCGCCAATGGCGACACCTAATGCGTAAAGACTGACCAATAAGCCAGCCGATGGTAATGATACGTTAAGGTCTTGTGCCATTGTGGGGATTAACCCCACAATGACAAATTCGGTGGTTCCAATAGCAAAGGCGCTAAGCGTCAATGCGAGTAAAGCTAACGGCATAATGTGTTCCTCTTAGGTTGTCGCTAGGATTTACCGTCGCGATAAATGTGTCAGTCAGTTGATGGGCGTCATTATTGATTAGATATATGTTGTTAAAAACAGTATGTTTAGCAAATGACTTTTGCTATAAATGCAATAAACAATGATGTTAGATCGACACAGCACAAAATGAGGTATGCATGCTTACGCGTTCAGATGATTTAGATATATTGCTGATGGTGGTCGACTGCGGCGGGTTTTCTGCAGCGGCCGATGCACTCAATATTCAGGTTGCACGAGTGTCACGCGCGGTAAGTAAAATAGAGCAACAGCTCGGGGTCACCATTCTCAATCGCACCACTCGGCGTGTTGAGTTAACCGATGAAGGCCGCCAATTTGTCGAATCTGTTCGGGGTGGATTACAACAATTACAACGCGCAGAAGATGAACTCGTACGTCGTGGTGAACTACCACAAGGACGTTTGCGTGTGGACGCGGCAAGTCCGTTTGTGTTTCATCAATTAGTGCCTTTGATGAAAGATTTTCGCGCCGCTTATCCAGACATTGAATTAGCATTGACCTCGAACGAGGGTTATGTCGATTTACTTGAAAAGCGTACCGATGTGGCCATTAGAATCGGTAAGCTGGCAGACTCAACCTTGCATGCTCGGCCATTAGGAAAAAGTGCCTTACATATTGTTGCCTCCGCTGAGTATTTAGCGCGTAGAGGTGTGCCACAAAAAGTGTCTGATTTGACTTGCCACGAGTTACTTGGGTTTACCGAACCTAAAATATTGAATCACTGGCCACTAAAAGGTTGCGATGTTATTACCCCTACCATCAGCACCAGCAATGGAGAAACCTTGCGTCAACTAGCACTGGCAGGTAATGGCATTGCGTGTCTTTCAGGTTTTATGATTAATGATGATCTCGCGGCGGGTCGGTTAGTGCCCTTACTTCAGTCGGAGAAGTTTACTCACATAGAACGTGAACAAGTGAATGCGGTGTATTACAAATCGTCTATTGTTGCGCGACGTATTTCTGCATTTATTGAGTTTATTCAACCAAGATTAACCTTATAATTAAGTGCTCAATTTAACCGTGTGTAGATATTTGCAGTTTGAGCAAAACAGATTTGCTTGGTTGACGGTTTATTTCTGTTATTAGTTGGCGCACAGTGTTGGTTCAGATACCGTTTTTAGGAAGACAATATGACCACTATTCCATTGTTAGGCACAGGTACCTTCAGACTTAAAGATCAACTGGCATTTGATTCAGTGTTAATGGCGCTACAGCAGGGTTCTCGCCACATTGATACCGCTCAGATTTACGCCAATGAGAAACAAGTTGGTGATGCAATTAAAGCATCGGGTATCGCAAGAGCTGATATTTTCCTCACCACTAAGGTGTGGACAGATCGCTTTGCCCACGACCAACTGATTCAAAGCGTGCATGACAGCTTGGCTTTATTGCAAACCGACTATGTGGATTTGTTACTGATACATTGGCCCTTACGTGATGATTCCGTACCCATGCGAGAGTATTTGCTGGCATTAAAAGAGGTGCAAGATGCTGGTTTGGCGAAGCACATTGGCGTGTCTAATTTCACTATTGCCCAGGTGACACAAGCGATTGAGATTTTAGGTGCAGACGCAATATTTACCAATCAGGTTGAAGTACATCCATATTTGCAAAATAATCGACTGGTCAAATTCTGTCAGCAGCACAATATTATGGTTACAGGTTATATGCCGTTTGCCTATGGTGCGGTATTAACTGATGACACTATTGTCGCGATTGCGAAAAAGCATCAAATGACACCCGCTCAAGCGGTATTAGTGTGGATGCGTCAAAAAGGTTATGTGACCATTCCATCGTCAACTAAGCTGGTAAATGTGCAAGCTAATATGGCCTCATTAGCGTTATCGCTTCCGTCTGAAGACATGGCGGCAATCGATAAATTAGATCGAAATCATCGTGTAGCTGCGCCAGATTTTAGCCCTGATTGGGATCAATAATCTATCAGCGAATGATCCATTAGCGAACGTGCCAATGGCTTAAGTGGCCAGGGAGTTCGCACTCAGTTTTAGATGATTTGTATAGCAAGTATCCACGCTAACATGAGTGATCATATTGGCGTTTTTTATTTTCAGAGTTGCTAGCTGCTTGACATGGGTGTAAGACATAGGTTTACAGTCGTTTCATATGCTCAGTAGATTTATTTATGTAGATCTTATTTTTCAATACAGTTGTTACCCCAAGGAGTGATTATGCAAGTCAGTGAACTCGCGACGTTATTGGGTGTTACCACAGACACAATTCGTTTTTACACCCGAATCGGCCTGCTCGCCCCAACAAAATCGCCTAGCAATGGTTATAAATTTTATCGTGACAAAGAAGTGTCGCGGATGCGATTTATTATGAGTGCCAGAAACTTAGGTTTTTCGGTGGATGAAATTAAAGTGATTTTTTCCAAAACTGATCACGGTGAAAGCGCTTGTACCATGGTGAAGCAGCTTATTAGCCAGAAGTTGGCCGAAACTGAAATACTATTCAATGAAACCCTAAAATTACGTAATAAGCTGACTCAAGCCGTAAGTGAGTGGGAAAATCTGCCAGCGTTGGCACCCACCGGTGCCATGATTTGTCACTTGATTGAGGGATTTGATCCAAACCATGAAACCCCTTGTCAGGCTAGTGATAAGGAGTCTTTGTGATGAATACCCAAACAACAACACAATTATTGATAGAGGGTGCAGGTTGTGCCAGCTGTGTTGGCAAAATTGAGAAAGCCCTTAAAACAGTCGCGCAAGTAAAGCAGGCTGAAATGAACTTTGCTGATCGCAGTGTGATGGTCACCGGAGAGGTTGACGTTGCTCGTTTACTTGATGCTGTTGAACAAGCCGGTTACCACGCAATTGTGATTAACGATCAAGGTGGTGCTGATGCCATTGATGAGAAAGAACAGGCCGATGCTGCCTACTATAAAAGCTTAATCAAACACACAGTCGTTGCATTAGCAGTGGGTATTCCACTGATGATCTATGGTTTATTGATTGGTGAAATGACCGTTACCAGCCCAATGCAACAGCTGGTTTGGGGCGCAATTGGAGTGCTCACCTTAGGGATAATGTTTGTCTCGGGTAAGCATTTTTATACTGGCGCTTGGAAGTCATTTATTAATCATAGCGCCAATATGGATACCTTAATCGCCTTAGGTACCGGAACCGCCTGGATTTATTCTATGGTCGTGGTGCTTGCGCCAGATTTATTGCCACAAATGGCGCGGCATGTTTATTTTGAAGCAACCGCGATGATCATTGGTTTAATCAACCTTGGGCTTGCGTTAGAGGTTAAAGCGCGCGGTAAAACCTCGGCAGCCATTAAACGTCTTATTGGGTTACAAGCTAAAACGGCTAGGGTGATCCGCAATGGTAAAGCGGTCGATATCGATATTGCTCTGGTGCAAATAAACGATAAAGTCAGTGTTCGTCCAGGTGAAAAAATTCCTGTTGATGGTGTGGTCGTTGAAGGCAGCAGCTTTATTGATGAGTCGATGCTGACGGGTGAACCTATTCCTGTTGAAAAAGGCATTAACGATGACGTAGTCGCGGGCACATTAAATAAGCTAGGTTCACTTACCTTCACCGCTACC
>NZ_PJAP01000217.1:0-11210 GCF_002836795.1 Shewanella sp. 11B5
GGTTATAGCAATCAATAACATATCAATTGAATAATTAAATTAACTCATTGGATTTATGGATAATGAATAGGGGTTCACTATGTTAGTTCGAAAGTCGTTGCTCGCGATGTCGATATCATCATTAATGGTATTCAATGTTGCTGCCCAAGATGTGCTTATTTCAGAGTACATAGAAGGAAGCAGTAATAACAAAGCTATAGAATTGTACAATCCAAGTTCGACAGCGATAGATTTGAGTGATTATGTGTTGTCATTTTATTTTAATGGCAATACTGCAGCGACAACCAATATTACATTGGATGGTAATATTGCAGCCAACTCAACGTTTGTTATTGCCGATAATGATGCATCAGCAGAAATCCTTGCGCTTGCCCAACAGATTAGTACTGCGAGCTTTTTTAATGGTGATGATGCCATTGTACTCAGTCACAATAACCTAGTTATCGATTCCCTAGGACAAGTGGGTGTCGATCCTGGATCAGAATGGGGAACGGGTGATTTATCGACACAAAACAACACTCTTCGTCGTGACGCCAGTCAATTAGTTGCAGATATTATTACTGACGATGAAGTCACATTAGCTGGCTGGCAAGGTTTTGCTCAAGATGACATCAGTGATTTAGGTGTTTTCGCAGGTAATGATTCTGGCCCAACAGATCCGGTAGACCCAGTAGACCCAACTGAGCCAATAGAATTTGTCTGTTCACAAAGTGCCGTCGCAATCCATGACATTCAAGGTATAGATGCAGCAAGCCCATTAGTGGGTTCAGACGTGGTGGTTGAAGCTATTGTGACAAGTAATCAACAAGCTGGGCTAAAGGGTATCTTTATCCAAATGGCCGACAGCGAAGTCGATACTGACATTAACACCTCAGAAGGTATTTTTGTTTACAGCGGTAATCAACCATTGGATGTGAATGCCGGAGATCGAGTTCGTTTACAAGCTTCTGTTGCCGAATACCAAGGTACAACTCAGTTGTCTAATGTGACTCAATTTGCTCTATGTGGCACTAACCTACCATTGCCTGTGGTTGCTACTGTCACATTGCCGTTAGCCGACAATCAACAACTTGAGCGTGTTGAAGGCATGCGGGTATTATTCGATCAATCTCTAGTGGTCAATGAAGTGTATAACTTGGGCCGTTATGGTGAAGTATCATTAGGCAGTAGTCGCCATTTTATCGGTACTCAAGTTGCTTTACCTGGTGCCGCAGCGCTGGCAGTGACTGAAGCGAATGCCAGAGATAGTATTTTGTTGGATGATGGCTTAACCAGCCAAAATCCTGAACAGATACCTTATCCAGCTCCTGGGTTATCAGCCTCAAATACCTTGCGGGTAGGCGATTCTGTTACCGGGCTCGAGGGTATTATGCATTATGGCTTTAGCCAATATCGTGTGATGCCAACTCAAGTGGTCAATGTAGTGCAAAGTAACCCGCGACAATCTACTCCAGAGTTAGCGCTTGGCGCAGATCTTCGTGTCGCCAGTTTCAATGTGCTTAATTATTTCAACGGTGATGGCAACGGCAATGGATTTCCGACTGATCGCGGCGCCGACACATTATCTGAATTTGAGCGTCAACGCGTGAAAATTATCAGTGCAATGCATGCCATTAACGCTGATGTATTTGGTTTAATGGAAATTGAAAATGACGGCTATGGTAGTGATTCAGCCATTAACGACTTAGTCAGCGGATTAAACCAAGCTATGGGAGCGGAGGTATACGCTTATGTTGTGCCTTCAGTGGCACAAATAGGTACCGATGCAATTGCTGTGGGAATGATCTACCGTGCTGATAAAATCACTCCAACAGGTGATGCTCAAATATTATCTTCAGCTAATTCGCCTGTTGATGGAAATGGCGCGGCATTGTTTGATGACGGTAAAAACCGTCCGATGTTAACGCAATCATTTATGCTAAATGGCCGTGAGGGCAGCATTGTTGTTGCCGTAAACCATTTAAAATCAAAAGGAAGCAGTTGCGACAGTATCAATGACCCCGATTTATTTGATGGCCAAGGAAACTGTAATTTAACTCGTACTCGAGCAACAGATGCCATTGGGCAATGGTTAATGGCTCAGTATCCAGAGCAAAAAATCTTGGTAATAGGTGATTTAAATGCTTATGCCAAAGAAAATCCGCTCACTCAACTTGCCAACCATGGCTATAGCGAGCTTAATGCGCATTTTGGTAATGTTAATTCATACTCCTACGTGTTCTCGGGTGAGTCAGGTCAATTAGACCATGCATTAGCAAACCAAGCGTTATTGGATAATGTATTAGCGATAACGGAATGGCATATTAATGCTGACGAGCCAAGGATCCTTGATTATAACGAAGAGTATAAATCAGCAGCTCAGATACTAGACTTGTATCACGCTGATGGTTTCCGTTCTTCAGACCATGATCCAGTGATTGTTTCGCTGCAATTTGAGATCCAAAATGAGCTCCCAATCGCCAGTTTTGACCATCAACTTAATGGTAGTCAGCTACAGGTTCAGTCTACCTCTATTGATAATGATGGTGACATTACGTTATTAGAATGGGATTTTGGTGATGGTACTATCGTTAATGGTACTGTTGCTAATGGAGAAACGGCTTCGCATCAGTATCAGCAATCAGGCAATTATCAAGTCCAGCTTACTGTTACTGACAATAAAGGCGACGTTGTGACAACCGTTAAAACCATAAATGTGCTTATTGAACCGACCAATATCGCGCCTACTGCGCAAATACACCTGGTCAACTTATGGTTTATGAAATTATTTATTTCAACTAGCTATGACCAAGACGGTTTTATTAAACGTCAAAACTGGCTATTTAACAATGGTCGTAAAGCACATGGGCCAATCGCGTTTAGTTTCAGTCGTCGCGATAAAGCTGTGTCACTGACGGTTGTCGATAATGACGGTGAAAAAGACACAGCAACACTCAATTTTAGATAGGTCAATATTGTCGATTTGTGAATAAATATTCGCTACAAATAATAAGGAAGGCGCAACATGCGCCTTCCTTATTATTGTGCTTTCTCCATACAAAACGTCCTTTGTGATAACTTTTCGACACCTCCAAATTGTTACATACAAGCCCAATAGATATTCATTCATTCTCATCATCAGTAGACCGACGATTTTGCTTAGCTAGACTGTTGGCTTATTACTTGTCGTCGCAGATACATGCTAAGTGGGTTAATTGCAGGTAAATACAACTATTTGCCATTAAATATACCAATAATGACTAGTAAATTTAGACTCGCTAACGTAAAATTTCACTCTTTTATTTTAACCCAAGTTTTGGCGATTTATTTGTCATAATAAGCGTCAAACTACCGCGTCGTCACTCACTACCGAGTTATCGCTTTTGTATACTCGCATAGCCGACAAGACGCCCAATCGCATTTAAATGCAAAAATGCAGTGGATGATAACATGCAGCAGTTAACCGAGATCGTAGAACAAGCCTTAGAAGTCATTGAGAAGGCCAGTGATCTAAAGACATTGGATGATATCCGTGTCGATTACCTTGGTAAAAAAGGTAAAATCACTGACATGATGAAAATGATGGGATCATTAAGTGCAGAAGAAAAACCTGCCTTTGGTGCCGCAGTCAATCAAGCAAAACAAGCCGTTCAACAACAGTTGACTGAGCGTATTGACGGATTAAAAGCATCTGAATTAGAAGCCAAATTAATTGCTGAAAATATTGATGTGACTTTACCCGGTCGTACCTTAGATATCGGTGGTTTGCATCCGGTTACGCGTACTATCGAACGTATTGAAACCTTCTTTGGTGAGTTAGGCTTTGTTGTTAAGCAAGGTCCTGAAATCGAAGATGATTTCCATAATTTCGATGCGTTAAATATTTCTGAGCATCATCCTGCTCGTGCCGATCATGACACTTTTTACTTTAATCCTAAAGTGATGTTACGCACCCAAACATCGGGCGTACAAATTCGCACGATGGAACATGAAAAGCCGCCACTTCGGATCATTTCTCCAGGCCGTGTTTATCGTAATGATTACGACCAAACTCACACGCCAATGTTCCACCAAGTTGAAGGGTTAATGGTTGCTGAAAACGTTAACTTTGCAGAGCTTAAGGGCATTTTGCATGATTTTTTACGTAACTTCTTTGAAGAAGACTTAGAAGTCCGTTTCCGCCCATCTTACTTTCCATTTACAGAACCTTCTGCTGAAGTAGACGTGATGGGTAAAAATGGCAAATGGTTAGAAGTATTAGGCTGCGGCATGGTACATCCAAATGTACTGCGCAGTGTTGGTATTGACCCTGAGAAATACTCTGGTTTTGCTTTTGGTATGGGTGTTGAGCGTTTAACCATGTTGCGCTACGGCGTAAATGATTTACGTGCCTTCTTCGAAAACGATTTACGTTTTCTTAAGCAATTCAAATAACGGAGCAAAAATTAGATGAAATTCAGTGAATCTTGGCTTCGTGAGTGGGTTAACCCATCAGTAAGTCGTGACGCATTATCACACCAAATCACCATGGCCGGTCTTGAAGTTGACGGTATTGATGCCGTAGCTGCCGATTTTAGCGGCGTGATAATTGGTGAAGTGGTTGAATGTGGCCAACACCCAGATGCAGACAAATTACGCGTCACCAAAATCAATGTTGGCGGCGATGAGCTTATCGACATTGTTTGTGGTGCACCAAACTGTCGTTTAGGCTTAAAAGTGGCTGTAGCAATGGTTGGCGCTGTGTTACCTGGCGATTTTAAAATTAAAAAAGCCAAGTTGCGCGGTCAACCGTCAATGGGCATGTTGTGCTCGTATGGCGAGTTAGGTATCGACATCGAAAGCGATGGCATTATTGAGCTACCGACTGATGCACCAATCGGTGTCAATGTGCGTGAATTCTTGCAATTAGATGATGCCATTATTGATGTTGATTTAACGGCTAACCGCGCTGATTGTTTAGGCATGGCAGGACTTGCACGTGAAGTGGGCGTATTAAATCGCCAAGCCGTGACAGAGCCTTCTTGGGAAGCGGTTACGGCCACTATTGACGCGCCATTTAGCATTAATGTGGTAGCGCCAGATTTGTGCCCACGTTACTTAGGTCGCGTGGTTAAAAACATCAATGTTAAGGCCGCTACACCATTATGGATGCAAGAAAAATTGCGCCGCAGTGGTATTCGCTCAATTGATCCAATCGTTGATATCACCAACTATGTGTTGATCGAATTTGGTCAGCCAATGCATGCGTTTGACTTAAATACCTTAAACGGCGGCATCACCGTACGTTTAGCTGACGGTGTTGAAAAGCTAACCTTACTGGATAGCAACGAAATTACCGTTCCTAGCGATACTTTAGTGATTGCAGACGACAAACAAGCGGTAGCGCTTGCGGGTGTGTTTGGCGGCGAAAGTACTGGTGTGAATGAAAACACTCAAGACATTCTTTTAGAGTGTGCCTTCTTTGCACCATTAGCCATAATGGGTAAATCTCGTCGCTTAGGCTTACACACAGACGCGTCACACCGTTTTGAACGTGGTGTAGACCCTGAGCTGCAACATAAGGTCATGGACCGTGCTACTCGCCTTGTATTGGATATCTGTGGTGGTGAAGCAGGGCAAGTGATTGAAGCTGTGTCTGCTGAACATTTACCGCAAGCTGCTAATATCACTTTGCGTCGTAGCAAGTTAGATAAAACCTTAGGTCACTTTATTCCTGACTCTGACGTGGTTGAAATTCTAGAACGTTTAGGTTTTAGCGTGCAAACCAGCGGTGATGTATGGAATGTGACAACCGCGACTTATCGTTTTGATATGGCGATTGAAGAAGATTTAATCGAAGAAGTGGCGCGTATTTACGGTTACAACAACATTCCTAATACCGCACCCAAAGCGGCGTTAAGCATGCCAGATCACAAAGAAGCGGATATTTCGTTAAAACGTGTGCGCAGCATATTTGTTGCTCGTGGTTTCCAAGAGGCTGTTACTTACAGCTTTGTCGATCCTAAGATGCAGAACATTGTTCATCCTGGCGAAGAAGCGATGGTGTTGCCTAACCCGATTTCTGTCGAAATGTCAGTCATGCGCTTATCAATGTTTACTGGTTTATTGACCGCAGTAGGCTATAACCAGAGCCGCCAGCAAAATAGAGTACGTTTATTTGAGACAGGTTTACGCTTTGTTCCTGATGCACAAGCAGATTCTGGTGTTCGTCAACAAGCTATGCTGGGCGCGGTTATTTCTGGTGCTCAAAACGAAGAACATTGGTCAATGGAATCGAAAACTGTCGACTTCTTTGATTTAAAAGGTGATTTAGAAGCAATAATCGGCTTGACAGTTGCCTCTACAGAATTTAGCTTTAGAGGGGCAACACATCCTGCGCTGCATCCAGGTCAATGTGCTGAAATATTACGAAATAATCGAGTCATTGGTTACATCGGTGCTATCCATCCTAGTTTGGAAAAGCCGTTTGGACTCAATGGAAAAACAATTGTTTTTGAGTTAGAACTGGATGCATTATTGCACGCCCGTTTGCCGCTAGCCCAAGCTGTGTCTAAGTTTCCTGCCAATCGCCGCGACATCGCGGTAGTAGTAGATGAAACAGTTTCTGCAACTGATGTTATGAATTTGATAAGAAAAGTTGGCGAAAATCAGTTGGTTGGCTTAAACTTGTTCGATGTATACCAAGGTAAAGGTGTTGAGCCAGGCAAAAAGAGCCTAGCCATCGCACTTACGTTACAAGACACTACTCGTACACTTGAAGATAAAGATATTACTGAGACTATGGAATCAGTGGTATCGGCTCTAAAGACCGAGTTCAACGCATCGTTGAGGGATTAAAGTATGGCACTTACCAAAGCCGAAATGGCAGAACATCTTTTTGAAACATTAGGCATTAACAAACGTGTGGCTAAAGAGATGGTCGAGTCTTTCTTTGAAGAAATTCGTGAAGCACTCGAAAGTGGTGAGCAGGTCAAGTTATCTGGCTTTGGCAACTTTGACCTTAGGGACAAGAATCAAAGACCGGGAAGGAACCCGAAAACTGGTGAAGATATTCCGATTTCTGCACGCCGTGTTGTTACCTTCCGTCCTGGACAGAAGTTAAAATCACGTGTCGAAGCGGCAAACTCGGGTAAAAAATAGTTCACTAGTTAATACGCCAATCCGAACGGATCTGTATTACGAAGAGCCACTCTTAATTGAGTGGCTCTTTTGTTTTTGAATTTGGTGAATGCATGCACTCGTCTATACCATCAGCTTATTATTGGCATGGTCACTTTGTTATCTGATAAATATTGCCCAAGCTGTTCTATAAAACGGAGCTGACTGTATGGCATCACAGACGTTTTGAATTGTCTGTTATAATTTCTGTTCCACACTCATTAATCACTAGTATAATGCCATCGTTATAATATGATTTTCACCGTGGGTCACGGTCCGTTTATTTGGAGTTTCTTTTGGCACGACAAGCAAAACATTTTGATACCCGCTTTAATAAATCATTATTACACCCTCGTTACTGGGGAACATGGTTAGCTATCGCTGTGTTGTTTCTATTTGGCGTACTTCCGGCCAGCATAAGAGATCCCATTGCGAGATTGTTGGCTCGAGTCGTGATGAAAGTCGCCAAAAAGCCAATGAATATCGCTAGAGTTAACATCAGTCATTGTTTTCCTGAGCTTTCTGGCGATGAAGTCGAACGTTTGGTAAAATACAACGTACGTATGTTTGTGTTGGTCTTATTGTCACAAGCTGAATTATTGATTCGTTCTAAAGCGCATATTAAACGTCGTATGCAGCTTAATGGTTTTGAACATGTTAAAGCGGCTAGAGATGCTGGCCAGCCTATTATTTTTATCATGCCGCATGTGTGGCCGATGGAATATGCTGGTCTTAGAATTAACATGGAAATACCTTTAGTGACCATGGCAAAAGCACATCGAAATGGGCTGTTTAATTGGTTCAGTAATCGTATGCGCAGTAGTCAGGGGGGACGAGTGTATATGCGCGAAGCTGGGATCCGTGCGTTATTAGCAGAGCTTAAAAAAGATAATAGCTTTTTTTATCTACCCGATGAGGATTTAGGCCCAAACAAAAGTGTGTTTACGCCATTTTTAGGGACGGTTAAAGCAACATTGCCTGTAGTAGGGCGTCTTGCTCAAGCGGGTAATGCACAAGTGATGCCGGTAAAAATTGGTTATGATGAACAAGCAAAACAATTTGTGATGACCGTTATGCCGCCTATTGACCCACAAGATATGGTCGGTAAAGAGAACGAGGCATTAGCGCTGAATAAAGTGGTTGAGCAAGTTATTAGCGCTTATCCAGAGCAATATATGTGGTTTTTAAAATTACTCAAAACTCGTCCACCAGGTGAGCAAGAATTTTACTAAAATATAACTACCACCATAATATGAACACAATAATAATAAGAGGTTTCTATGGATTTTAATGAATTACTATCGGCCTTGTCTTTTGTGGTATTTACTTACGATGACAGCCCAATTACTTTGCTGCAGTTGTTACAAGTGCCTTTGTACATATTTTTAGCGTGGTTTATTATCACTCGTGTCGGGCGATTGATTGTTAAAGCACTAAAGCGTCGTAAAGTGGGTGCAGATGCTATTCATTTGTTCACCCGTATGTATTTTATTATCAGTATTGCAGTGCTGGTTTTTACCAGTATGGAAATTTTAAATATTCCATTAACGGCGTTTGCGTTTGTGTCAGGTGCCATAGCTATTGGTGTCGGTTTTGGTGCGCAAAACATTATCAATAACTTTATCAGTGGTTGGATTTTAATGTGGGAGCGACCAATCCGTATTGGTGACTTTTTAGAAGTAGGTGAAGCTCGTGGTGTTGTGGAGTGTATTAATACTCGCTCAACCTTGATACGTCGAAACGATGGGGTTCACATGTTGGTCCCAAACAGTCAGTTACTAGAAAATACTGTGACTAATTGGACCTTGATTGATAAAAATGCGCGTACCTTTATCCGTGTTGGTGTTGCTTACGGCTCTGATGTTATTAAGGTGCGCGATTTGATTTATCAAGTTATTGGTGAGCGCGATGATATTTTGCCACAACCTAAACCTTTGGTGTTATTTGAAGACTTTGGTGACAATGCATTGATTTTTGATTTGATATTTTGGGTTAGTGCGGTATCTGAAACCGATATTCGTCGTCGTCGCAGTGAAATTCGTTTTAGAATGTACGAATTATTTAACGAGAATGAAGTGGTTATAGCATACCCTCAACGTGATCTGCATGTTGATGGAAATTTGACGATTACTCAAAGTCATAAAAGTTAAGACTGGGTTTTACTTCAACAAAAAAGACGCATTAGCGTCTTTTTCTATTTAGTGCTGAAGCTATTCGGATACTACTTAGCTTTATTATGACGATCCAATAAATTTTTATTAATATCAGCCATTGATAAACCTTGATCCTCAAGAAGCACAAGTAAGTGATACATTAAATCTGAAGCTTCATTAACAAGCTCTTCTTTGTCATGAGTTGCTGCGGCAAGTGCGGTTTCTAAACCTTCTTCACCGACTTTTTGGGCAATGCGCTTAGTACCACGTTCAAATAGTGACGCTGTATAGCTTGAATCAGCACTTTGGCCTTTACGTGAGATAATCAGTTTAGTTAGGTTATCGATAAAAGGGTGCGCGTTGCCATCTTTCCAGCAGCTTTCTGTACCTGTGTGACAGGTTGGGCCGTTAGGGATCACTTGTAGTAAGAAACTGTCGTTGTCGCAGTCTTTGTCAATAGCGATGAGATCAAGCGTGTTACCTGAGGTTTCGCCTTTGGTCCATAAACGCTGTTTAGAGCGGCTAAAAAAGGTGACTTGTTTAGTGGCTAAGGTTTTGTCTAATGCTGCTTGGTCCATGTAACCTAACATGAGCACTTTGCCAGTTAGGTGGTGCTGTACAACCGCAGGGATCAACCCTTGTTGCTTGTCCCAGTCTACGCCTGTGCTATCAAATGTAATGCTTGTCATGTGTAATCTCTTATTCGGTGAGGCTATTTTTGTATTGTTTCGCAGTGAAAGCCTAAGCTTATAAACGAATCGCGATGTTATTGGCGTGCAAGTATTGTTTTAACTCACCAATATCAATGATACCTTTATGAAACACGCTTGCTGCTAATGCGGCGTCAACTTTGGCAAGTTCAAACACTTCTTTAAAGTGCTCCATTGTGCCCGCACCGCCAGAGGCAATTAACGGTACATCGCAAATGGCGCGTACCATGCTGAGTTGTTTGATGTCATAACCACCGCGCACGCCGTCTTGGTTCATGACGTTCAATACAATCTCGCCACAACCGCGTTTTTGCACTTCTTCAACCCAATCCTGAGTATACCATTGAGTGTCTTTGGTGGCGGCTTCATCTCCGGTAAACTGTTTTACTTTGTAACTGTCGCTGACGGCATCGTAAAATGAGTCTATGCCGATAACGATACACTGGCGACCAAATTCATCTTGCAAGCGTGATATCAAACTAGGGTCGCTTAATGCAGGTGAGTTGATTGATATTTTATCTGCACCAAAAGCTAATTTTTCGCGTGCTTGCTCGATGGTTTTTATGCCACCGGCAACACAAAATGGAATATCAATTTGTTCAGCTACGCGGCTAACCCAAGATTTATCGATAACCCTGTCGTGTGCACTGGCGGTAATGTCATAAAATACTAATTCATCAGCGCCTTCTTCTGCATAACGTGCGGCGAGGGGAACGATGTCTCCAACTATTTCGTGATTACGAAACTGCACTCCTTTAACCACTTTACCTTCACGTACGTCAAGACACGGAACTATGCGTTTGGCCAGCATTGTATTGCCTCCTTAACGGTAAATTGGTTAATCAGTAAAGCTTTACCAATAATGATCCCCGATGCTTTGCTATCTCGAACAGCGGCGACATTGTCAAGCGTCGCAATACCACCAGAGGCTTGCCAAAGGATATGAGGATACGTTGCGGCAAGTTCTGTGTAGAGTTCTGTATTGGCGCCAGTTAAGGTGCCATCACGGCTAATGTCGGTCACTAAAGCATGCTTAAGGCCGACAGTTTCGAATTCAGCCACCAATGACTCTAGTGATTTACCGCCACCTGATTGCCAGCCCGATACCGCGACAATTTTTTCGCCAGCT
The DNA here is from genome assembly GCF_002836795.1 of Shewanella sp. 11B5. NCBI lineage: Bacteria > Pseudomonadati > Pseudomonadota > Gammaproteobacteria > Alteromonadales > Shewanellaceae > Shewanella > Shewanella sp. 11B5. The sequence goes on from NZ_PJAP01000217.1 coordinate 11,130, forward strand.
TCATTGATATTGACATCAAGAGCCAAACAAATTGCTTCACTGCCGTATTTTACAAACCAGCTTTTAACTAGCTCTGGTTCT
>NZ_PJAP01000446.1:0-4759 GCF_002836795.1 Shewanella sp. 11B5
GGCTCGGAGATGTGTATAAGAGACCAGGGTTAAGGGCTTTAGTGATGGAGTTGATATCGACCCCGAAGTGTTCGGGAAACAACTGATCTTCTGCGGCTACTACTGCTAATGGCATGTGCGCAGGCAGCTCATCAATACTTACCCAGTGCTGACTAACCGGATAATCGCTTTGCAGCATAAATGACGTTGTCGGTGGTGGTACAAATCTTAGTACCAATAGTAATAGCGCCAGTAGTAGCAAAAAGCGCCACATGACAAACCATGTCCAACCGAAAAAACCTCGTTTACGATCTGTCATTCACTGCCTCATGTTATGTTTAACTAGCCTGTATGGGCTTTGTTATTTTGGACGTGCAGAGTATAGGATATTGGGCATTAAGGCCAAAGGCTAATCAACCTCGTACATGCTTTATATCTTAAGTGACGTTGCGCAGAGTCATCCCTAAAGCACTAATCAACTCGGTTGGGGTGTTAACAAGATTGTTTGTATGTCTGCCAAACTGGTTTGCCATTGATGATAATCAAGCCTAATAGGGTAGGCGTTGTTATCGAGCATAAGCACTAATGAGGGGAATCCTTGAATGGGAAGTTGGCGAGCAAAATTGATTTCTTTGAGCAATTTATCTTCTGTTTCATCAGCGTTTAATTGCTCTGTGAACAAGTCTGCAGGGATCCCTAATTGAGTCGCAATCGATACTAAAGTATCAACATCAGATGGGTTGCGTGCATTAAGATAATAAGCCTGTTGGATAGCGTTGATCATCTGTTGCTCAAGCCCATATTGGCGAGCAATTATGCTGGCTCTGCATGCTGGATACGTTGAACGCCTTGGTTGGCAGAGCTGCCAAAAGTCGTGATTAAATTCTGTACCTAATTGTTGGTTAATCTTATGCCAGGTTTGTTGTAGCATTTGCTGCATGGGGTGTGGCATTGGTTCTGCTGAGTCGGGCGCTAAACCACCGACTAGATAGTGTAGACTCAATTGCTGGCCAAACTGCTGTTGTAGTTGAACTTGCAGAGCATCCCATGTGGGGCGGTATCCCCAACACCAACTGCACATTGGATCGTGAACATAATAAAGGGTTGTGTTTGCCATTGTGGACCTCATCGTTAGCCGTTAACTCACTATCGTTTATTTGCTTGTCTATATACCGTTACCGCAGTTAGGGTCATGTTTTATATTATTCAATCGGTCGATAAAACAGTAGAAACTAAGGTTGTCATAATAATTCGATAATTCAGTCATATTCATTGCGTAAGCTGTTACAGATGATGAAATTTTTAGTAAACCATTACAACTGACATTACAGCATTACAACATGGAGCAATAAGATGACAAGGAAAAAAAGTGTAACACTGGGTATCATTTCGGTTTTAACCAGCATGTTATGGATTTCGGGGTGTAACAGTAACGATAATAATGACACCACTGCAGAAGTGGATAAAAGTGTTAGCGCCCAAGTGGGCCCGAGGCCGCTATTTTTAGTCGGTCAAATGCAAGACAGTGAGTTAAAAGATCAATTAGCGCAATGTGCTTCAAATTCATTTTACCGTACAGACTTTTCTATTGGCCACCGCGGTGCGTCAATGCAGTTTCCTGAACATACCAAAGAAGCCTATCAAGCAGCCATCGATTCGGGCGCAGGTATTGTGGAATGTGACGTGACGTTTACCGCAGATAAAGAGTTAGTTTGCCGTCATTCGCAGTGTGACTTAGCCACTACCACCAATATTCTGGCTATCCCAGCCCTAGCTAATAAATGTTCAGTGCCATTTTCACCAGCTGATGCCGTCAATGGCGTGAGTGCAACGGCAACCTGTTGTACCAGTGATATCAGCTTAGCTGAATTTAAAACCTTAAAAGGCAAAATGGACGGCTTTAACCCTAATGCCACCACAGTTGAAGAGTTTATGGATGGCACGCCAAATTGGCGCACCGACTTATATGCAGGTAATGGCACGTTAATGACTCACGCTGAAAGTATTGCCTTGTTCAAAGCTGCTGGAGTAAAGATGACTCCCGAGCTTAAGTCGGCCAGTGTCAGCATGCCGTATGATGGTTTTACTCAACAAGACTACGCCCAAAAAATGTTAGATGAATATGCCGCAGCAGGCGTTGATGCATCGCAAGTGTTTCCACAATCGTTTAATTTAGACGATGTAAAATATTGGATAGCCAATGCGCCTGAATTTGCCGATCAAGCGGTATACCTTGACGATCGTTATGATCTGAGTGGTTTTGATCCACAGAACAGTGCCACATGGTCACCGAGTATGGACACTCTAGCAGCAGACGGGGTCAAGATTATTGCACCGCCATTATGGATGCTGGTTACCGTGGGAGACAATAACGCGATAGTGCCATCTGAATATGCCAAAGCAGCAAGTGCCGCTGGGTTGAAGATTATTGCTTGGTCATTAGAGCGGTCTGGGCCACTGAGTCAAGGCGGCGGTGGTTGGTATTATCAGAGTATTGCTGACGTGATAGATAACGAAGGTGATACTTTTGAGCTGTTAGATGTACTGGCAAAAGATGTCGGAGTAATGGGTGTGTTTTCTGACTGGCCTGCCACAGTGACATATTATGCTAACTGTATGAATATGTAAGATTAACTGTATTTCAGCCTTTCATTTAATGAGGGCGAACAGAATAGACTAAAAAGGTGCCGACATTGTTGGCACCTTTTTATTTCAATTAACTATACTCGTTGATGGCAGAGTATTTATTGCTTACTGCTCAGACTGCCCTAGAGCAAGTTGGTGATGAGAAATGCTAATGTTGCTATTGGTTTAATATCGAAGTAACTGAAATCACGGAATAAAGGCGATTTATAATGATGTTATTAGCCTTTAGTCTATATAGATTGCACTGGATGTCAGTGGTAGTGTAACTACACAATAATACTCATAACAATATAAAAAATAAGGATATTGCAGGATGAAATTAACCAAACGTTTTTGCATGATTGGCGCGGCTGCAGCGCTATCTATTAGTACGGCTGTTATGGCCGCGCCGACATTTATCAATATTCTCACCGGTGGCACCAGTGGCGTTTACTATCCTATCGGTGTGGCTTTATCTCAACTTTACAGCAATGGCATTGAGGGATCTAAAACCTCTGTTCAAGCGACTAAAGCGTCGGTTGAAAACCTCAATTTACTACAAGCTGGACGTGGTGAATTAGCGCTTGCTCTAGGTGATTCAGTATCGGCAGCGTGGGAAGGTGATCAGGAAGCCGGTTTTAAAGCGCCGCTTAAAAAATTACGCGTTATTGCGGCAACCTATTCTAACTATATTCAAATTGTCGCCAATAAAGATGCTGGTATTAATAGCCTTGCAGATTTAAAAGGTAAACGTATTTCTGTTGGGGCGCCAAAATCAGGTACTGAACTTAACGCGCGTGCCATATTTGCAGCAGCAGGACTCAGTTACGACGATATGGGTAAAGTTGAGTTTTTACCTTATGCCGAATCTGTTGAGCTGATTAAAAACCGCCAATTGGATGCAACTTTACAATCGTCTGGTTTAGGTATGGCAGCCATTCGTGATTTAGCCGCAACAATGGATATCAACTTTGTGGCTATCCCTGCGGATGTTGTCGCTAAAATTAATAATCCTGCTTATCAAGTTGGGGTGATTACGGCTAATACTTATGAAGGCCAAACAGAAGATGTGAGTACAGTTGCGATACAAAATTTATTAGTAAGTCACAGCAAGGTGTCTGATGAGATTGCTTATCAAATGACTAAGCTGATGTTTGAAAACCTAGACCGTTTAGGTACTGCTCACTCAGCTGCGAAGGCGATCAGTTTAGCCACAGCGGCAAAAGATCTGCCTATCCCACTACACCCAGGTGCAGAACGCTATTACAAAGAAGTGAATGCGCTATAAGTAATAGTATTAAGTTAACAGCGCTTGTTTGGTAAACCCAGCAAGCGCTTGTTTATTTCTGTCTTTCAACCATATTTGCTAACTTCCGTTTTAGATCAAGAGTGACTGATTGAGTCAACGTCATTGTTAATTGACTCATTTTTCTGAGCTGAGGTTATTAGTTGTAGTAAGTGTCGAGGCATACCATGAGCGATCCAACCCAAATTAACGAACCAGAGCAAGGCTTAAGTGCCGATACTCGCAACTGGCCAAAAGCCTTGTTTGCAGTAGCATTGATTTTTTCTATTTTCCAAATTACCACCGCGGCATTTCATCCAGTTTCGACACAAGTATTACGCGCCGTACACGTGGGCTTTTTATTATTAGTGGTGTTTATTAGCTACCCAGGTATAGGCAAGAGTCAGCCATGGCAACCTTTGGCATGGATACTCGGTTTAGCGGGTATGGCCACCGCGGTTTATCAATGGGTGTTCGAAGCAGACTTAATTCAACGTTCTGGTGACTTAACCCAAAATGACATGATTATTGGCGTGGTGTTAGTCGCTTTAGTATTTGAAGCAGCAAGACGAGTGATGGGAATAGCCCTGCCGATTATTTGCGGTATTTTTTTGGCCTATGGTTTATTTGGCGAGTATTTACCCGGTGAGTTGATGCATCGAGGTTATGGTTTCGACCAAATAGTTAACCAGTTGGCCTTTGGTACTGAAGGCTTATATGGCACGCCAACTTATGTATCAGCGACCTATATTTTCTTGTTTATTTTGTTTGGTGCCTTTTTAGAACAAGCAGGCATGATCCGCTTATTTACCGACTTTGCTATGGGCTTATTTGGTCATAAAGTGGGTGGGCCTGCAAAAGTGTCGGTGG
>NZ_PJAP01000447.1:0-4755 GCF_002836795.1 Shewanella sp. 11B5
GAACTTTTGTTCAGGGCTAATGGTGTTAATACGTAGCTATTGGGTATAACGGTTATTCGCAGTAAATGAAAATTACGCGTCGATACCTTTACTTGCCAAAAATTCGTCGTAAGAACCTTTGAAATCATTAATGCCGGTTTCAGTGATTTCAATAATACGAGTGGCCAAAGATGAAACGAATGCACGGTCATGTGAGACGAACATTAAGGTGCCTTCGTATTTTTCAAGCGCATTGTTTAATGACTCAATAGATTCCATATCCATGTGGTTGGTTGGCTCATCGAGTAACAAGATGTTGGCTTTTTGCATGATAAGTTTACCGAAATACATACGGCCTTTCTCACCACCAGACAACACTTTAACTGACTTTTTAATGTCATCTGCACCAAACAACATACGACCTAAAATACCGCGAACGGATTGATCATCATCGTTTTCTTTACGCCATTGACTCATCCATTCGAACAAAGTCATGTCATTAGCAAAATCAGCTTCATGATCCTGTGCGTAGTAACCAATATTGGCATTTTCAGACCAATTAATCGTTCCTTCGTCTTGTGGAATATCATGAACTAAAGTGCGTAATAAAGTCGTTTTACCAATACCGTTCTGACCCAAGATAGCAATTCGCTCACCCACTTCAACCATTAGGTTAAGCTTGCTAAATAATGGTTTGTCGTAACCTTTGGCTAAATTTTCAACCACAAGTGCATTACGGAACAATTTCTTTTCTTGTTCGAAACGAATAAATGGGTTTACACGGCTCGATGCTTTGATGTCATCAAGCTTAATTTTATCAATTTGCTTAGCGCGTGATGTAGCTTGTTTAGCTTTAGATGCATTGGCAGAGAAACGTGCTACGAACGTTTGTAATTCAGCTATTTGCGCTTTTTTCTTGGCGTTGTCACTCATTAAACGTTCACGTGATTGCTGTGCAGCCATCATGTATTCGTCGTAGTTGCCAGGGAACACTCGTAGTTCACCGTAATCTAAGTCAGCCATGTGAGTACACACTGAGTTTAAGAAATAACGGTCATGCGAAATAATAATCATGGTGCTGTTACGTTGGTTCAACATGTCTTGTAACCATCGAATAGTATCGATGTCCAAGTTGTTGGTAGGTTCATCAAGTAACAGTAAATCTGGGTTTGAGAATAATGCTTGCGCCAATAACACCCGCAATTTAAAGCCTGGTGCAATCTCACTCATTAAACCGAAATGTTGTTCAATGGCAATGCCCACGCCTAAAAGTAAGTCACCTGCGCGAGATTCAGCAGTGTAACCGTCCATTTCAGCAAATTCCATCTCAAGCTCAGAGACTTTGATTCCGTCTTCTTCACTCATTTCAGGTAAAGAATAAATACGATCACGCTCTTGCTTGACCTCCCACAACTCTTTGTGGCCCATGATCACGGTGTCAACGACTGAAAAACTTTCGTAGGCAAACTGATCCTGGTTTAATTTACCCATGCGTTCGTTAACATCTATAGAGACGTTACCGCTTGATGGCTCTAAATCACCGGCAAGGATTTTCATAAAGGTGGATTTACCACAACCATTCGCGCCAATTAAACCGTAGCGATTACCGCCACCAAATTTTACTGAGAGATTTTCAAACAGTGGCTTAGCGCCAAACTGCATCGTGATGTTAGCTGTTGTAATCAAAATGAAATTCCAAATCGTGTTGTGTGTTAAAGCCCATATCAAATTGTAGTCTACTTGCTCGAGTTGACGTCTATATGACTCAAGCGAACAAAAATGATATTGAAACTGGCATACGGCAGAGCCGAGGTAAATACGAAGCGCGACAGTGTAAGGATTTTTGGCCTAATTATCAACCTAGCAATAAAGAATAGGCTATACAAATTCAATCGACTTTTATGATAATGCTTCGATGTGAACCGGTATGAGATCATCTATGTGAATGTTGTAATGGCAATAAAGTGATGGCCTACCTTTAACGCCGAAAACTAAATCTGGCTTTCGGCGCCGGCAATAACTTTTCTGTTTTTAACATTAACTTGGGCTAAGGAATCGAATGAACACGCCAAAATGTGCCATTTGGGCCTATTCCATAACAAACTTGTCAATTGTTATACTCTGGCAGGTTCTACAATTTCATCTAAGTGAGTTTCTGCTTGGGTAAAACAGTTCTGTAGAATCTTTTTAGATGGATAAACACCCATAGCACTCTCGATAACCTGCTTTTCAAAATCGATAATAATCGGAATAAGATTGCTTGCTTTGGATATTTTACGTTTTCTCAATTTTTTCAATGCGGTGATTTCTGCAGCTGTTGGCGAGCTATCGAAGGTAAAGTAAAGATAATGAATCGTATTTTGCGATTTCATGGCGAGCATTTTTTTCAGCCCTAGCAATCTATTAAATAAGTCATCATTTTGTGCTTGAACTTGTTCAATCGAGACCTTACTCATATCGAATACCGATATCGAAATGACATTATTAAAATACTTTTTCGCCGCAATAAACTCGAGACCTTGTACTTTGGATTTATCGTCTTGCTCAAGCACTGATGCAGCTAACTCAACAAACTCATTGCTATTCACTAAGATATCTTTTAATCGTTCTCGGCCTGTGGGCAACGAGCTAAAATATGACGCTTTTTTCTGCATATTACGTCTAACGTAAAGCGCTAATGCTCCACAAAGAACTAAACAAACTATTTTACCGCCTATGCTATGCCAAAAATCAAGATATGGCGCTTCAGGAAGCACCATGCCAGCTTCCAAAGTCAGCCCTGTCACTTGCAAAGGAGTGAGGTCTATATACGCGTCTTGTTGTGGCAGCATGCCAGCAAACCGACCGTCATAATTCCACAGGGGGATAAATAGTATTTCAACTGATTTATAAATATAACCAATATCAACATAATCCCCATCAACGGTTTGAAAACGTTCATCATTTGGCAATTCCACTACAGGGACAATATTTTCGCCACCAAATGAAATTAAGCCTGCTTTAGCGTGTGCAGCATTAGGGGCAATAACGAGAAGAAATAGACATAGAAACAGAGTATTTTTCATTTTAATCCTTTATGAATAAAAAATATGCAATTGGTATTTAATACCAATCAATAACAAAAAGTAAATTATGGATTTACGTATGCGCAGTTAGTCTTGTATTGATTCCTTTCGACTAACAATTCAGGGTTATTATACCCAAATATATTCAGAGGTCGATAACAGTAACATCTCAAAAATAGCATTACAGTTATTTTTTAGCACCTGTGGACCTCAATATTAGGTACTAGGTAGTGATTTCTAACAAGCTAAATTATGAGAAATGGTGTGATAAAATAAAACGACACATTGGCAATGTAAAATAGATAACGGCATTAACAATTATAATTAATGACGACGAGAATATTAGTGCCTTTCTCTTTAAATTCCACAGCGCCATAAAATGCAGTTAATACATGTGGCGGTAAGCTAAGCGTCCCTAAACCTTTCACTAGCGGTTATGGCTGGGGAAATAGCAGGAAAAATACTCTCTAGTCAAACTATTTACCCAAGTTTTCTGCCGGTGCAACCCAAACGCATGAGACCTTATCTATTGGCTCAGTTGATCAAGGTAATGCATGACTTGTTGACTGGCTTTTTCCATTTTAGTCAAATGGTCAATCGCGGCCTTTTTATCACCTTTGATGATCAACTCTAATGCTTTTACTCCATTAGCATGCACTTCTTTATGTGGAACCTCTAACGAACGAAAGGCATTATTGGCGGCAAAATCATTCTTACCACTACTTTGATACCATTTGCCTAATCGACACATTGTATGATCAGCAAAACTATCAATTGATTTTTGACTAGAGCCATGAGCAACGGCATAGATTTCACCTTTCCACACAATATGGTCTAGTTTTACAGTTTGAATAAAGGTTCTTAATGATGCGTGGCTAATGGTATTTTTCATCGATGTACAGCAATCAATAATCTCGACATAGTCAGCATCAAGCTTTTCTACACCTATTGATAAATCACCATTACTATTTTGAATAACACTGACGGATTCAACGGTTGTTGAGGTAGTATCAATAATTTTATTGACCAGTTCAGACACTTCGTTTGCGGAAGTTTGAGTATTATTGGCTAATGAACGGACTTCGTCGGCCACGACACTAAATCCCCGACCAGCTTCACCTGCGCGCGCTGCTTCTATTGCGGCATTAAGTGCTAATAAATTTGTTTGCGCAGAAATTTTTGAAATAGTCGAAACGAACATATTGATGTTATCGGCCATTTTAGAAAGACCAGAAATATTCTCAGTTAGCATGCCCATCTTCGATGTTAACGAATTCATTCCAGCCACAATACGACTAAGAGAATCACTCGATGAATGGAGTAATTCACTGATCACATTGGTTGATTGATTTTCACGATCGATAGCTTGATATGACGATAAAACTGTTTCACGAACCCCCTCAATATGCTTAATACATTCAATAGTACAGTTTAATAATTGCTGTTCAAAAAACAGCTCTTCTTGATGGGCCTGATTGAGGCTTACTTGCGTTTTTAATTCATCATTATGCAGAGTTAATTGCTGGTTTTCCTGCTCTAGTCGTTGAACGCTTTGAATTAGTGCTTCATTTTGTTGACACTTTATTTGATATTTTTTTGTAGTCGTAAACATAATGATCTCATTCAATGGCTAAAATAGAAATGATACAAACACCAAAAATATAATCGCTTTTAATCAGAATAATGATACATACTTAAGGCAATATCCTTA
>NZ_PJAP01000448.1:0-4754 GCF_002836795.1 Shewanella sp. 11B5
AGCAAGGGGGATGAGTGTCGGATTACCGGTGACAAAATCTGCAGTTTCGATGGCATCGCCCACAGCATAAATATCTGCATCGGAGGTACGCATGCCTTCGTCAACCCGAATACCACCGAGTGGGCCTAATACTAAACCGCACTCAGACGCCAAGCTGGTCTCAGGTTTAACACCAATGGCGAGGATGACTAAATCGGTTGCTAAGGTGTTGTTATCACTCAATGCTAGTTGCAGATGGTAGTGAGGTAATATTGGCTTATCATAATCACCGGTATTATCGGCTTCAGCCAGTTGTATCGGGTATTCATCAACAGCGGTTAAGCCGGTTTTTAAGCGTAAATCAACGCCATTATCGACGAGCTTTTGATGCAGCATGTTGGCCATTTCCAGATCAACAGGTCCCATCACTTGGTCTGCTAGTTCGAGTAAGGTGACGTCTAATCCAAGGTGGCGCAACGCTTCTACCATTTCTAAACCAATAAACCCACCGCCTACTACAGTGGCATGTTTAGGTTTATGCAGTAGAAGATTCGACAGGATTTTATCCATATCAGGAATATTACGTAGGCTATGGACGAAATGGTTATTGATGCCGCTAATGGGTGGTTTGATTGGTGATGCACCGGGGCTGAGTAATAGCTTTTCATATGACTCTTGATACATTTCATTGGTCATAAGGTTACGTACGGTTAATTGCTTGGCTTGCCTGTCAATCGAGACGACTTCATTATGTACCCGTACATCGACATTAAAACGTGACTTAAAGCTTTCGGGTGTTTGCAGTAATAGTGCGTCTCGGGATTCAATTTCACCACTAATATGGTAAGGCAAACCACAGTTGGCAAATGAAACAAATTCGCCCCTTTCAAGGATGATTATTTCAGCGGTTTCAGATACACGTCTTGCTCTTGCTGCCGCCGATGCTCCGCCAGCAACACCACCAATAATGACTATTTTGGTCATGCTATTCTCCAATAAAATTAACGATTAACCTAGCGACTATCAATCAGACTTTTTGTTTTCCTGATTTGCTATTAAGTGCTTTTTGGCAAGCAAAGCAGTGACCGTACATATTGAGGCTGTGGTGGTGAATACTCATGCCGTGATGTTCTGCCGCTAATCCTAACCGAAGCTCAATCAAGGGGTCGATAAAATCTATTAACTTGCCACAGGTTAAACAAATTAAATGATCATGCCGTGGTTTATTACTGAGCTCATAAACAGTATTTTTAGATTCAAATAATCGACCTACAACGAGGCCTGCTTGTTCAAAATTCGCCATAATTCGGTGTACAGTATGAAGACCAATGGTCTCTCCCTGAGCATTTAACCCCAGATAAATATTTTCTATTGTTAAATGCTGCTCATCAACTTTAGTTAAAAACTCAAGTAGCTTACAGCCTTGAGCTGTTATTTTGAGGCCAGAGTCTTTCAATACTGCTTGCATTAGATTGACCTAAACACGTCGACACGTGTTAACTGTGTTTAATCTTCAGCTGATATTATTTGTCATCAACGCTTTGCCATTAATAAGACTATCAACCACCTTATGCCTAGCTCCTTTAACCAAATTAGCCAACGTTTGACGAGAGATATTCATTGATTTAGCCGCTTCTTGCTGCTGCATACCCAGCAAATCAACTAAGCGTAAAGCCTCAATTTCATCCTCTGCAAGTGGTACCTGCTCTAACTGGGTCATTGGGATACCATTGGGCTTAAAACAGATGTTGGCAGCTTGGCCGCATATGGTTCGGGGGATTTTAGGTCTTGCCATGTAACACCTCATTTTTAGCATATGCCATATATACTGAATGTAGTTCGCACATGCAAGCTCTATTCTTTATTGAGTTTGAGATACAAACAGATCTTTGATCTAGCCCATAAAACTGACAATTCTACGATACTGATTTTATCACTGTGCTAAATCAAGCTGGTTTTGGGATTGTTAGTGACTGTTTAATGATGCTATTGATTCATACGGTTACTATCCGAGAGATTATTTTATAATCCGTGATACACCCAGCAGCGCAAGCATCTATGAGGCGCCAATTACCAGTTAATCACACGAACAATGCAAATCAAATAACGCTGTTATGATTTTTTATTATCTCTGATGGAGATAAACTTATAAGCTCCACGTCTCAAGTGCGCCATCTGAGCTTAAGGTCAATAGCTTACCATTAGGTTTCATTACCATTGAAAATACCGTGGTACCAGCGTTATAGGCGGTGATATCCCAATGAGAAAGCTCTTTTCCAGATGAGGTATCCCAATAGATAACACTTTGTTTTGATGTTGCGGTAATTAAGTTTTTGCCGTGATTGACGAATAACGCCTGCCGAAAATAGCGATAGCGTTCAAGGTAATCTAGATGACTTACTGGCTGCGTTGTTTGGGTATCGATAATGACATTGTTGTCGAGTGCATCGGCAATAAATAAGCGCCGATTAGCGTCATCAAAACTCACGCTGGTGATTTGTTGAGGACGCGAGAAACTGCTGATCAACTCACCGCTATAAGCAGCCCAAATATGTACATCACCATCAAGTCCAGTCGATAATACCTGCTGTTCAAAGCCCGATAGCTCAACATGATTAACGGCGGCGCTGTGTTGTTTAAACAATGACATTGTCATGCTACTTCGTTGTATCACTGTAATTGAACCATCATTCATTCCCACCAAAATAGTGCTGCCTGTTTGGCTCAGAAAAAGGCTCGAAATACTGGCGTCGGGATTAAATCCCTGGGCGGGCCAACGTATGTCTAATTTGCCTGTCTCAAGGTTAAAAACGGATATTTTTTGTTTGCCAGCAGTCGCAAGGAATTGTTTGTTACCTGATAACGCCAGCAGATAATTGGTTTCATCAAAGTCATCGTCAGACCATTGATGTATTAGTTGGCTTGTTGCTACATCCCAAATTGATAATGTACGGCTTCTGCCTAATGTGACAGCCATACTGGCATCGTTAGACAGTACGCCATCAATTAGTGTTTCTTGAACAAGTGGTTGAATATTATCGGGGGTTTTCATCACCTCAGCTTGATTGCAGCCAGAGACAGCCATCATTATCGTGATTACGGTAATAAAGTGCACATTGATTAGTAATCTAGAGCCGGCATTAGCTAACAATTTAATTCCCCTATAAAAAAGATGCTTTCAACATAATAACATAGAGCGTTACCGCTGGTTTTAATGGTTTGTAGCTACATGAATAGCACGATTTTTTTTAAAAACGGCATGATTTTTTGATATAGCAAAGTCTGCGTTCAAATTATGCATCTATTAAGAAAAAGCGAATTCAGGCACAATAACGGTTAACAATCTGTTATTTAAGCCAAGGAACCCACATGACGCAAATTACCTTAACCACTCCCGATGATTGGCATCTTCATTTTCGAGATGGGGATATGCTAGGTGAAACGGTTCCTGCAACGGCTCGATTGTTTCAACGCGCGATTGTGATGCCTAATTTAGTCCCACCAGTAACGACCGCTACAATGGCTTTAGCTTATCGAGATCGTATCTTGGCGGCGCGCCCATCCGGAAGTACTTTTCAGCCGTTAATGACGCTATTTTTAACTAATAACACCAGCGCTCAAGATATTATCGATGCCAAAGCGGCAGGGGTAGTGGCAGGAAAGTTATACCCAGCAGGTGCGACCACAAATTCAGATGCAGCAGTTAAAGCTTTGGATGAGTTGTTTCCTATATTTGAGGTTATGGCACAACAAGGCATGTTGCTATTAGTGCATGGCGAAGTGACAGAATCACATATTGATATTTTTGATCGCGAAAAAATGTTTATCGATCGCTATTTATCGCGCATTGTCGAAGCCATTCCTAGCCTTAAAGTGGTGTTTGAACATATCACCACTAAAGAAGCGGCTGAGTTTGTCGCAGAGGCTTCAGCTAATGTTGCTGCAACCATTACCCCACAGCATTTATTGTTAAATCGTAATGATTTACTCGTCGGTGGTGTTCGTCCACATAACTTTTGCTTACCCGTATTAAAACGCAATATTCACCAGCATGCATTGCAAGCTGCTGTGGCGACGGGTTCAAGTAAATTCTTTTTAGGTACTGATTCTGCCCCGCATGAAAAACACCGCAAAGAGTCAGCCTGTGGCTGTGCAGGTTGTTACAGTGCCTGGAGTGCATTAGAACTCTATGCGCAAGTTTTTGATAACTTAGGGGCATTGGATAAGTTAGAAGGTTTTGCCAGCTTACATGGCGCAGACTTTTATGGCTTACCACGCAACAGCGGCACTGTGACGCTAGTGAAACAAGAATGGACGGTACCAGAAGAGATTATTCTGCCAAACGGCAATCCTATCGTGCCATTTTTTGCAGGACAAAAAGTGAATTGGAAAGTGAAAACGGCTTAATTCAATCACTAAGCTAACTATATGTTTAACTATGTAATTAGCTATGTAATTAACTAAGTTATTCACTCTATAAGCTAATTTTTCTCGAGTATTGTTAAGTTGAAATCGCTTAATGACCAATAGATTTATTAATGCCTGTCAGCTTGCTGATAGGCATTTTTTATCAGCGTCTTATTGAGGATCTCTTATTGGTTTTTTCATTTTTTGCTTGTTTCAGTAAAAGCGCTTCAAATGCCGCTTGGGGTAATGGTTTACTAAATAAGTAACCTTGGCCGTAATCACATTTCAATGCATTAAGCAGATGATACTGCTCTTCTGTTTCAACGCCTTCTGCCACGACCGTTAAATTAAGCCCATGCCCCATAGCG
>NZ_PJAP01000449.1:0-4735 GCF_002836795.1 Shewanella sp. 11B5
TACCTTAATCACTCAGCATGGCAAACCTTCTGCCAGTGGCCACAAATATGGTTGTGAAATTTGTAAACCTGCAGCCGCATCTATCTTTGCCAGCCTACAAAATCATTATGTGCTGGATCAAAATCTGGGTCATGTGCAATTGCAAGATACCAATGATGCTTACTTAGGCAATATCCAAAAAGACGGCACTTATTCTATTGTGCCGCGAGTCGCTGGTGGCGAAATAACCCCAACAAAACTCATCGCTATGGGCCAAATTGCCCAAGAATATGACCTGTATACCAAAATAACGGGTGGACAGCGCATTGATATGTTTGGTGCACCGCTATCGCAGTTACCTGAAATTTGGAAAAAACTCATTGATGCTGGTTTTGAAACTGGCCATGCCTATGGCAAATCACTAAGAACAGTTAAGTCATGTGTTGGCAGTACTTGGTGTCGTTATGGCGTACAAGATGCAGTTGGTTTCGCGATTGATTTAGAGAACCGCTACAAAGGCTTACGCAGTCCACATAAATTAAAATTTGCGGTGTCGGGCTGTACTCGTGAATGTGCTGAAGCACAAAGCAAAGATATTGGCATTATCGCAACCGACAAAGGTTGGAACTTGTATGTTGCTGGCAATGGCGGCATGCGTCCACGCCACGGTGATTTATTTGCCACCGACTTATCAACTCAAGACCTCTATAAATACATCGATCGCATTTTGATGTTTTATGTCAAAACCGCAGACAAATTGCAGCGTACCTCGACCTGGATGGATTCATTAGAAGGTGGTCTAGCATATTTAAAATCAGTCGTTATTGACGATGCGTTGGGGATTAACTCGATCTTAGAGCAGCAGATGGACCATATTGCCGCCACATACCAATGTGAGTGGAAAACCAGCCTTGAACAACCGGCGTTTCTGGCGCGCTTTAATGAGTTTGTTAATCCAAGTGATGCGCCAGAAGCTGATACCAGTGCTTACCAGCGAATTCGTGAGCAACGTTTTCCGAGTATTAAAGACGCAGGGGCAGGAACAATAGCGATTAAAGATATTACAGACGATGCAGCACAACTCGCAGTGGAGGAATTAGCATGAATTGGATAAATGTGTGTAATGAAGCAAGCATGCCAAAAGGCACAGGAATAGCTGCTTGGGTAGCAGGGCGGGCCGTTGCCATTTTTAATTTAGGGGATGACGGTTTATTTGCCCTTGATAACGTTGACCCCGCCAGTGGTGTGAGTTTGCTGGCAAGAGGACTTATTTGTGAAATCGATGGAGAGCTTTGTGTCGCTTCACCGCTTTATAAACAACATTACCGTTTAGATAACGGACGTTGTATTGAAAATGCTGATTTAGTGGTTAAACCATTCGACATTAAAACTGAGCAAGGCAATGTGTTTGTCTTGGCTCAGTCATAAAGGAGCCGTTATGAGTGCTGACAAATTTAATCTGTTTTCTTTTCGCGGCAAGATGAAAATCATGCATTTAAGTTGGATGGCATTTTTTATCACTTTTGTGGTGTGGTTTAACGCTGCCCCATTAGTGAGTGTTATTGCTGACAGTTTAGGGCTGACTACAGCTCAAATTAAAACACTGCTGATCCTCAACGTAGCTCTAACGATCCCGGCGCGGATTATCATTGGTATGGTGACCGACAAATATGGTCCAAGGATTACTTATTCTGCCTTACTAGGGATCTGTTCAATTCCTTGTTTTATGTTCGCGGTAGCCGACACCTTTGAGCAGCTAGCGTTAGCCCGATTTCTGATTGGTTTTATTGGTGCTGGTTTTGTGGTTGGTATTCGTATGGTGAGTGAATGGTTTCCGGCTAAAGAGTTAGGTACAGCTGAAGGCATATATGGCGGATGGGGTAACTTTGGTTCAGCTGCAGCAGCCTTTACGTTACCGGCCGTTGCACTTGCTTTTGGTGGCCCTGACGGATGGCGCTATGCGATTGGTATTACCGGTTTAATGAGTTTGTTGTTTGCGTTTGTGTATTACTTCAATGTGACTGATACCCCAAAAGGTTCGACTTACTTTAAACCTAAAAAGGGTGGCGGCTTAGAAGTCACCAGCAAAAGTGACTATGTGTTACTGATCGTTATGAAGGTACCTATGTATGCCACGTTAGCGTTGTTAGGTTGGAAACTGTCTCCTGCTGGTGTGAGTATGTTTACTCAAGATGCAACCTACCTTATCTATCTTGGGTTGGTGGTGGTGTTTTTGTTCGATTTTTACCAAACGTACCAAGTGAACAAGCACTTGTTTTCAATGGAAGTGCCTGAGTTTGAACGCTATCAGTTTAAGCAAGTTGCTGTTTTGAATGTGTTGTATTTCACTACCTTTGGCTCTGAGCTTGCCGTGGTATCTATGTTGCCACTCTTTTTTGCCGAAACGTTCGAGCTTGGCATGGCACAAGCCGGTATGTTGGCATCAAGTTATGCCTTTATGAACTTAATGTCTCGTCCTGGCGGTGGCTGGTTAAGTGATAAATTTGGTCGTAAAACGACCTTGTTAATATTAACTGCAGGGTTAGCTATTGGTTATTTATCGGTGGCACAAATTGACTCGTCATGGTCATTGCCTTTGGCTGTAGCAGTCGTTATGGCATGCTCATTCTTTGTTCAAGGTGGCGAAGGTGCTGTATTTGCTGCAGTGCCGCTGATCAAGCGTCGTTTAACAGGGCAAATTGCTGGTATGACAGGGGCTTATGGTAATGTCGGCGCAGTGTTTTTCTTAACCGTATATTCCATCGTGTCCACTCAAATCTTCTTTTATGTGATTGCGGTTAGTGCCGTATTTGGTTTTATTACTCTGTTCTTTATGAATGAACCCAAAGGGCATATTGCTGAAGTGAACGAGAATGGCGAAGTCACGTTAATCAGTGTAAGTTAATCTGAAGGCTCAAACTCTGTTTGAGCCTTAGCAATAAAACGTATGTAGGGATCGATATGGCATCTGAGGTTGTAGCGTTAGTTAATCCAAATACCGAAGCGGCATTGCCCTTCGCTACAACCTTGCAACTGGTTGTCGGTCAAGCATCAGAAAAAGGCCGTAAATCACAAAATGAAGATGCCATCGGTATTCGTATTCCATCTGGCTTAGCACTGATAACCAAAGGTGTCGTAAGTGTTATCAGCGATGGCGTCAGTACAGCTGAAGGCGGTGCGCATGCTTCAGCCATTAGTGTGAGTAATTTTCTTGCGGATTACTATTCCACCCCTGAAAGCTGGGGGGTGCAAACATCGAGTTCCAAAGTATTAACGGCTTTGAATCGTTGGTTATACGGATTAGGACAAGATTATCGTGATGCGAGGCGTGGCTTTGTCTGCACCTTTAGTGCACTGGTATTTAAGTCTTGTTCTGTACACATGTTGCATGTGGGGGATTCGCGAATTTATCGCTTTAAACACGGAGAATTACTGCAATTAACCCACGACCACAGTACCAATATCAATTCATCAAACCAATACCTCACTCGCGCATTAGGGATGGACGTTAACTTAGATGTTGATTACAAAACCTTATCAGTAGAAGTCGGTGATGTGTATTTAATGACTACCGATGGCGTACATGACGTACTCACTGAATTTGAAATACACCAAAAACTGACGGTTCTTTGTCAGCAACATTCAACGCTTAGTGATGATTTGTGTGAGCAATTTTGCTTAATGTTAAACAAAAAGGCGTTTGAGCTAGGCAGTAAAGATAACCTCAGTTCGCAGTTGTTAAGTGTTAGCCAGTTGCCGAAACAAGCTATCGATGATGTGTACCAAAGCTTGTCGAGTCAACCGTTTCCACCACCATTGAGCGTTGGAATGAAGTTAGACGGTTATCAGGTAACCCATACACTTCATCAATCACAACGCAGCCAGGTTTATCGAGTCGTCAATGACCAAGGCGAAGCTTTTTGTATGAAAACCCCTTCAGTTAATTACATTGATGATGCCGCTTACATAGAACGTTTTATGTTAGAAAGCTGGATAGGACAACGTATCAACAGTACTCATGTGGTTAAGGTTGTCGAACTGCAAAAAATAAAGTCTGCTTTGTACTATGTTACTGAATTTTTATCGGGGATAAGCCTAGGTGAATGGTTAACCCAACATAAAAAAGCGCCAGTAGAAGAGGTTTTATTACTGCTAAAACAAATTGAATTAGGGATCAGAGCCTTGCATAGGCGTGAAACGCTGCATCAAGATTTGAAACCGGATAATATTTTTATCACCCGAGAAGGGGTAGTTAAAATCATCGATTTTGGCTCTTGTTATATTAAAGGCGTAGCAGAAATTAGTAGTCCATTAACTCGAGATCGTATTTTGGGTACAGCCGATTACACCGCTCCTGAAGTTATCTTGGGTTATCAAGCCGATGGCCGTGCCGATTTGTTTTCGCTTGCTGTGATTGCTTTTGAGATGTTGGCAGGACAATTGCCCTTTAAAGGCAAACTTGAGAAATGTCGAACGCGGCAGGATTATCAACGTTTAGACTACATTAGTGTGCACCAATTAAACCCAATGGTGCCAGAGTGGATGGATAACGCATTAAAAAAAGCCCTTAATATTGATCCTAATCTACGCCAAGCAGACACCTGTGAGCTTATTCATCAATTAACTACCGCCAAAGCTAATCAAACAGTAAAAGATTTTGTTCCTCTTATCGCCCGTAACCCTGTGTGTTTTTGGCAAGTGATTTCAATCGCGTTGTTCTTATGTTTAGTGGCTTCTTGGTTGAATAATTGATTAT
>NZ_PJAP01000450.1:0-4726 GCF_002836795.1 Shewanella sp. 11B5
TCTAGTTTTACAAAAGTTCTATTCTTAACCAGCTTCTTATTTTTTACAGGGTCTATTTTTGCAGAGTCTGGTCATGGAGATGAATCAGAACATGAAGAGGAAGGGCATATAGAATTATCTAACGAGCAAATACAGCATGCCGGAATAGTGGTTAGCACCGTTGGTGCCAATGTTATTCGTGATGTATTACCTGTTTATGGTTTGGTTGCTACTAATGCTGAAAGTTTGCAAGTGGTTAATGCCAGATTTGATGGTGTGGTACGTGATGTAAAGAAGAGCATCGGTGATCCGGTCCGTAAAGGTGAAACATTGTTAATTGTTGAAGCAAATGAAAGCTTGAAAAACTATTCAATAACTTCTGAAATTAATGGATATATCACACAGCGAAATATAAATATTGGAGAGAAAACAAATGAAACTCCTTTACTGGTGATTCAAGATTTTTCTACTGTTTGGGTAGAATTAAGCATATTTCCGAAGGATCTTCCTTTGGTCAAATTAAATCAGACGGTTAACATACAAAGTACTGATTTAAAAAATATTTCAGAAGGTAAAATTATTTATATTTCACCATTTGGACAAGTGCAAAGCCAAGCCACTAAAGCTCGTGTTCTACTTGAAAACAGCAACAACATTTGGAAGCCGGGCTTATTTGTTAATGCCAACATTACACTTGATGAAATAAATGCGCCAGTTTCTATACGTAATGAAGCAATACAAGTTATTGAAGATAAAAATGTAGTTTTTGTCAAAGGTGAATCTGGGTTTGAACCACGCGAAGTGAGCCTTGGTCGAACAGATGGTCAATATAGTGAAGTTCTAACGGGTTTGTCGGTTGGTGAAATGTATGTGAGTAACAATAGCTTTGTTTTGAAGTCTGAGTTGGGGAAAGAGGATGCTGAACATGGGCATTAAATTTTTTATGCGTCTTCGTTTACCTTTATACCTTATTTATGTTTTTAAATTTAGACATAATCGGTTGTGTGCTTCAAATAGGAGTTTTAAATGATTGATAAACTCATTCAATTTTCCATAACCCGCCGGTGGTTGGTTATGTTTTTTGTTTTGCTAACGGGTGCACTAGGCGTTTGGAATTATCAACATCTTCCTATTGATGCTGTACCTGATATTACCAATGTTCAAGTTCAAATTAACACAGAAGCACCTGGGTATTCACCACTAGAAGTTGAGCAGCGAGTCACCTATTTGGTTGAAATGTCAATTGCAGGTTTACCTTATGTTGAGAGTACTAGATCGCTATCTCGTTACGCACTCTCACAAGTTACTGTTGTGTTTGAGAAAGGAACTGATATTTATTTTGCTCGGAATCTTATTAACGAACGTTTGCAACAAGCTAAAAGTGAGATGCCGTCAGGTATTGAGCCCGTAATGGGACCTGTTGCAACTGGATTAGGTGAAATCTTTCACTATTCAGTTCATGCAGCGCCAGGGGCTTTGCAAGCAGATGGACAACCTTACGATGCAACAGCTTTGCGTACATTGCAAGATTGGGTTATTCGTCCTCAATTGCGTTTGGTTGAGGGGGTTACTGAAGTAAATACAATCGGAGGGTATGAAAAGGAGTTTCATATTACACCAGAACCTTCAAAGCTATTGGCTTACCAAATTAGTTTTGATGATTTAGTCGCTGCGTTGCAGAAAAATAATTCGAATGTAGGTGCTGGGTATATAGAGAAAAATGGTGAACAATATTTGATCCGTGCTCCAGGTCAGGTTACTGATATTTCATCGATTAAGCAGATCATTGTTGCTCGTAGGGATGGAATTCCTATTACCGTAGGTGATGTTGCAGAGATTGGGTTTGGTAAACAGCTTAGAACTGGTGCTGCAACTCGCGATGGCGAAGAAACTGTGTTGGGCACAGCTGTTATGTTGCTTGGCGGAAATAGTAGAACTGTTTCTCAGGCAGTATCAGCAAAATTGCTTGAGATTAATAAAACTCTTCCAGAAGGTGTGATTGCTGAACCAGTTTACGATCGTACTGTATTGGTAGATAAGACGATTGCAACAGTTCAGACCAATTTAGCTGAAGGTGCTGTGTTGGTCATTGTCGTTCTTCTCGTTATGCTGGGTAATGTTAGGGCTGCTTTATTAACTGCCATGGTGATCCCTTTATCGATGTTGATGTTGATGACTGGCATGGTAGAAACCAAAGTAAGCGCAAATCTCATGAGTCTAGGTGCACTTGATTTTGGGTTAATTGTTGACGGTGCTGTAATCATAGTTGAGAACTGTATTTTAAGGCTGGCAGGAAGACAGCATCACCTGGGGCGAATATTGACATTGGATGAACGTTTTCAGACCGTCTTTACGGCTACCCGTGAAGTGTTTACTCCAAGTCTGATAAGTGTTTTAGTTGTTATTATGGTCAATTTGCCAATTTTGGCGCTGACAGGTGTCGAAGGTAAAATGTTTACTCCAATGGCAATGGCCGTAATCATGGCTTTATTGTCTGCACTTGTATTGTCTCTCACTTTTGTTCCTGCGGCAGTCGCTTTGTTTATGACAGGCCACATAGAAGAAAAAGACAACTTTATCGTCAGTCAATCTAAACGATTATATCTGCCAATTTTGTCGATTGTGTTGAGATTCCGAGTACTTGTAATTTCAATAGCATTGATATTTGTGATTTTAGTCGGATTTGTTGCAACAAAAATGGGAACCGAGTTTGTTCCTAATCTTGATGAGGGCGATATTGCGATCCAAGCACTTCGAATTCCAGGGACCAGTTTAACTCAATCATTAGATATGCAGTTTAAGTTGGAGAAGGCAATTCTAGAGATTCCGGAGGTTAAAACTTATTTCTCGAGAGTTGGTACTGCAGAGGTTGCGAGTGATCCTATGGGGCCAAATATATCTGATGGTTATGTGATGCTTAAGGATCATAGTGAGTGGCCAAATCCTGAAAAGACTAAGGCTCAACTTTTAGAAGAAATAAGTGAAAAACTAGCCTTACTACCAGGTAATGCTTTCGAAATAAGCCAACCTATTCAACTTCGGTTTAACGAATTGATTTCAGGTGTCAGATCTGATTTAGGTATAAAAATTTTTGGAGATGATTTATCTAAATTACTGAGTTCAGGTGCTGAAATAGCAAAAGTGTTAAGTAGTATTGAAGGGGCTGAAGGCGTAAAAGTAGAGCAAGTTTCTGGATTACCCATCTTATCAATTGATGCTGACAGAGCTGCTATGTACCGTTTAGGCTTAAACGTCTCGGATGTCCAAGATGTAGTTGCTGCTGCAACGGGAGGTGAGAGTGCTGGCTTGATTTTTGATGGTGATCAACGTTTATCAATCGTTGTAAGGGTTGATGAGAGGGTTCGAGGAAATTTAGAAGCGTTAGAGCGTTTACCTATTCCGTTACCTGAAGGTGGTTATGTACCATTAAGAGAAGTCGCTAAACTTACTTTAGCACCTGGCCCTAATCAGATTTCACGTGAAAATGGAAAACGAAGATTGGTCGTTAGCGCGAACGTCCGTGGTAGAGATCTAGGCGGATTTGTTGCAGAAGTACAAAGTAAGGTTGCTGAGCAAGTCAAATTATCTCCAGGATATTGGTTAGAATACGGTGGTACTTTTGAGCAATTACAATCTGCTT
Source organism: Shewanella sp. 11B5 (assembly GCF_002836795.1). Lineage (NCBI taxonomy): Bacteria > Pseudomonadati > Pseudomonadota > Gammaproteobacteria > Alteromonadales > Shewanellaceae > Shewanella > Shewanella sp. 11B5. The sequence continues at coordinate 3,620 of NZ_PJAP01000450.1, forward strand.
CTGATCGTTTAACTATACTTGTGCCTATAACATTGATAATGATATTTGCTCTTTTAATGATGACATTTGGCTCCGCAAAAGACGCAGCTTTAGTCTTTAGTGGAGTACCACTAGCCCTTACTGGAGGCGTCATAGCTTTATGGTTGCGTGATATCCCTCTATCTATTACAGCTGGTGTAGGTTTTATTACTTTGTGCGGCGTTTCTGTTTTGACGGGGGTTATGATGGTATCTGCATTTAAAGATGAACTGGATCGTGGAAGTCCTATCGATCAAGCTATTCAAACTGGTGCAATGTTGCGATTAAGACCAATTATGATGGTTGCACTTGTTGCAGCATTAGGGTTTTTACCAATGGCGCTTAATACTAGCACTGGTGCAGAAGTCCAGAGACCACTAGCTACAGTCGTTATTGGTGGGATCATTTCATCAACATTACTCACTTTATTAGTATTACCTGGCTTGTACAGACTTACTTGGCGAAAGACGAAACAGCTAAAATAGTAATTAAAATTTAAGTATGAAGAAGGGATTGCGGTGTTCGAGTTGTCCGTAATCCCTTTAAATATAATTTCAAATTGACAGGTAAAAATATGAAAAAAATTACTGCATTAATTCACCATGTAAGGTCTGCCGATGTTATACAAGCATTACAAGATTCTGGCTACGGAAATATATCAATATTTGATGTCAAAGGAACATTGAAAGCTCTTCGGGAAAGTGAGTTAGCATATTCTTCTGAAGCTGGTGTTACTATCTCTGAAGTTCAGCTATCTCTTATATGTGAAGATGAACAAGTAGATGAAGTTATATCAATTATTAGAAAAATAGGTAAAATTGGAACGGAAATTTCTGGGTGGGTTTACGTTAGTCCAATTGACACAATCCTTCCAATTGGTGGCATTTAGATACTTAGTTTAAAATAATAAGGGCATATTTATGAGATATTTATTTGCTTTTTTAGTTATCGTTACTTCTTTTAATTGTAATTATTCTTTTGCGCATCTAGATAGAATGAAAAGCATGGATCATTCAAGAAATAGTCATATGAATGAGAAGAAGGTAATTAGCATTACCATTAAAACAATAAATAAAATGACATTCAAAG
>NZ_PJAP01000451.1:0-4715 GCF_002836795.1 Shewanella sp. 11B5
CTTTATGGGGCAAGGCAATGAATTTCAGTTGCCAATACTTGCAACGATGTTCAGCTTAATGAAGCTGACTATTGTGCCTATTGTAATTGGTATGATGATAAGACGTTACGCACCTAAAATAGCAGAAAGCACTCAAGTTCATGTGTCACGTTTTGGCATATTGTTTTTGACGTTGTTGATTATATTTTTAACGTATATTCAGCAAGATATCGTTATTCCAGCACTTATCGCCGCTGGGCCAGTATCGATTATTCTTAATATATCAACCATGTTGCTTGGATATTATTCAAGTAAGTTGTTTGGATTAAACTTGGCGCAACGTACCTCGATTACGATTGAAGTCGGCTTACAAAACAGTACCTTATCAATGTTTATGGCATTAACACTGTTGGCTAACTACAAGATGTCTTTTACGCCCGCGATTTACACACTCACAATGCTCTTTACCGCAGGGGTTCTAGCGGGTATGTTAAATTCAAAGTATTTTAAATCAAAAAGTAATAGTGAAGTGATGGCCGATAACGCCTAGCCTAATAAAACACTGACGATGAGCTCCGCGCGAATCGTCAGTGATGATTTAGTCGCAAAAATATTTAGACAGACTTCTTTAAAATACCTAACGAGAACAATGAAATAGTAAGCATTGTTAGCGCTCTACATTATAACGTTTAATAACAACTATTTATAACAAGAAGAAAGGTAAACAATGGAACTGATCACCGTAGTAATCGAAAACAATGTACATGTTATTACCCTGAACAATGGCAAAGTGAATGCAATATCGCCTGAAGTCATCGCTCAAATTAACAGTGCATTAGACCACGCAGAACAACAAAATGCGGTTGTCATATTAACTGGCCAACCTGGTATTTTATCTGGCGGTTACGATCTTAAAACCATGAAGCAAAGTTCACAAGCTGCAATTGCTTTGGTCACTGCGGGCTCAACATTAGCTCGCAGAATGCTGTCATTCCCAACACCGATTATTGGTGCCTGTTCAGGCCATGCCATTGCTAAAGGCGCATTTTTACTACTCAGCTGTGACTACCGTATTGGCAGCACAGGGCCATTTAAAATTGGCCTAAACGAAGTGGCTATTGGGATGACAATGCATCAGGCTGGGATTGAAATCGCGCGTAATCGTATTCCGCAAAATTATCTGTCGCGCGCGGTAATCAATGCTGAATTGTTTGCACCAGAACAAGCGGTATTGGCAGGTTTTCTTGATCAAGTGGTTGAGCCAGAACAACTCATGGACACTGCACACGCCGTGGCTAAACACATGCAAACACTGAACATGCCTGCGCATTTGGGAACCAAGTTAAAGGAACGTCAGGCCATTCTTGCCTCTTTGGATGCAGCAATAGAACAAGATAAGCTTATTACATTGAATTTATAAGGATATAAATATGATATCGCAAAAGACCTACCAAACGCTCACTGTCGACATTAACGATAAAGTTGCTCACATCATTCTTAATAGACCTGACGCATTAAACACAATGAACGTCGACTTTTGGCATGAGTTTCCAAGCGTAATACACGAGATTAATAATCAATCTGCGGCTCGCGCGATTGTTATCTCGTCTACAGGCAAGCATTTTAGCGCGGGTATGGATTTAGCCGTATTCAGTGCGAGCAACAGCGACGATAATATCGAATTAGGTCGTAAACACGACCACTTACGCCGTTTAGTGCTCAAATTGCAAGATTGCTTTAATGTGCTTGAAACTGCCCGTATGCCTGTACTCATGGCCATTCAAGGTGGCTGTATTGGTGGTGCTGTCGATATGGTCACCGCGGCAGATTGCCGTTATTGCACCAGTGACGCTTTTTTTAGCATCGAAGAAACCAAACTCGGCATGACCGCTGATGTAGGGACCTTACAACGTTTACCTAAATTGATTTCAATCGGATTAGTGAAAGAGTTAGCCTACACAGGCCGCAGAATGCCTGCGGCTGAAGCCAAAGCAGCCGGATTAGTTAATCATGTGTATGAAGACCAAGCATCAATGTTAACTGCTGTATTAGGCATTGCTGCAGACATTGCCGCCCGCTCGCCTTTAGCCGTTACCGGCTGTAAAGAGATGATTAACTATGCACGTGACCACAGTGTCGCCGACAGTTTACATTACATGTCGGTATGGCAAAGCGGCATGTTCCAACCTCAAAACGACATGATGGAAATATTTAAAGCTAAAACGCAAAACCGTGCGCCTGAATTTGAAGAGTTAACACAAATCGATCCTTTAAAAATATTCTAAGCATTGGGTACACCCGCGTTATTGCCAATTAACTTAGCTCATGACTGAATTAATTTAATCATTAATAGCGCTAACCCTTTAGAGCAAACTATGACAAAACCATTAATTAACCTTGTGCATGCCAACGGCTTCCCCGCGGGCAGTTATAAAACGTTCCTACAAGAATTTGATAACGACTTTAGAACCATAGCCCACAATCAGTTTGGCCATAATGTACTTTACCCAATACACAATAACTGGCAGCACCTAGTCACGGAACTTGTTGAATTTATTAAGAAGCAAGATGAAAAGGTCATTTGTGTTGGGCATTCATTCGGCGGTGTTATATCGTTTATCGCTGCCTGCCAACATCCTGAACTTTTTCGAGGTTTAGTGATGCTCGATCCACCTGTCGTCACCGGCGCATTCTCACATTTGCTGAGTTTTATTAAGCGCACACCTTACATTGATAAGCTTTCACCCGCCGGTAAAGCGAAAACACGCCAGAATCTATGGCCAGAAAACACTAATTTGGTTGATTATTTTTCACAGAAAACCTTGTTTAAAAATTTCGATTCTCGCTGCTTACAAGACTATGCCTCATCAAGTGTGGTGCTACGCAATAAACGTTTAGAGCTCAGCTTCTCTCCTGCCGTCGAAGCCGACATTTTCAGGCATTTACCGACCAACCTTGTTAAGTACAAAAACAAACTTACCGTGCCAGCAAAACTGATTTATGGTGAAAAGACTCAGATATTCCCGATTAAACATTTTGTTCGATTTGCAAAGCTGAATAACATTGAGTTAATGACACTCCCCAATGGCGGACACATGTTTCCATTAGAACAACCAGAAAACACCGCCAATATGGTCAAACAGATCATTAAAGACTGGTGATAATTACCCTTACACTTGGAAAATAACTCAAATAACTCAAATAACTCAAATAACTCAAATAACTCAAACAGATAAACAATCTACATAAGAGGCCCAATATGATTAAACCAATCAGTTTGCTATCTACCCTCGCACTTTTAGGCATCTCTTATTCAGCCTATGCATTACCACTGGATAAGATCAAATTACCAGCAGGGTTTACCATTAATGTGTATGCCGAGAATGTTGAAAATGCGCGCCAGATGGCGCTTGGTGAAAAAGGAACTGTGTTTGTAGGCAGTCGCAAAGCAGGCAATGTTTATGCGCTTATAGACAGTGATAATGACTTCAAAGCTGATAAGAAAATCATTATCGCAACGGATTTGTTTATGCCATCCGGTCTTGCTTACCATAATGGCAGTTTGTATGTCGCTGAAGTCGATAAAATCTGGCGTTATCCTGATATTGAACAATCATTACCCATCATTCCTAAACCAGAATTGGTGTACGACAAGTTACCTAACAAATCCCATCACGGCTGGAAATTTATCGCTTTTGGCCCAGATGGAAAGCTGTACATTCCCGTCGGCGCGCCTTGCAATGTGTGTGAAAGTGAGCAGCCCTTTGCCAGCATTTTACAATTAGATCTTGAAACAAAACAAACCACTATCGTCGCTCAAGGTGTACGCAACAGTGTCGGATTTGATTTTCACCCACAAACAGGTGAGTTATGGTTTACCGATAATGGCCGCGACATGATGGGCGATGATTTACCCGATGATGAGCTTAATCGTGTAAGCAAAAAAGGCCAACACTTTGGTTTTCCTTATATTCACAACACGGATATTGCCGATCCAGATTTTACTAACCCCAAAATCGCCAAACTCAACACGCCTCCGGTATTAACCTTAGGTGCTCATGTTGCTGCATTAGGCATGGAGTTTTATCAAGGTAGTCAATTCCCAGCGGCTTATAAGCAATCAATCTTAATTGCCCAGCACGGCTCGTGGAACCGCACTAACAAAGTGGGTTATCGCATTATGCAGGTGGCACTTGAGGGGAATAAAGTGATTGACTATAAGCCGTTTGCTACAGGGTGGCTTGATGGAGAACAAAGCTGGGGCCGTCCTGTCGATGTGATGACCCTGGCAGATGGTTCTATCTTGGTATCAGATGACTTTGCCAATGCCGTGTATCGGATTAGTTATAGCAAGTAATAAAAGCTGGTTAGCCCTTAACTGCACGACCATTATAAAGTTTGATCAGTTTCAAACTCACTCTTGGAAAAAGTGCATTTAAGATATGGCCTGCGGCAACTAACGTCGTGGCGCTTCGCCCACACCAGACCAAGAGGAAACCAACGGCTGTTCCCTCTTAGAACTCCCAGCCGCCCCGCAACATTTTCGCTATTTAAAAACAAGAGCTGCGAAAAGGTCGCCATGGGGATTTATCCATCTTTGAATCTCGTTTGTAATCGGCCTCGGCCTTACTCGAAAATGCTAACTCTATTTTCTTCAACGGCCTCAAGTTCAGAGTTAAATTTAGTCATTTTAAATTATGGCTTCTAACTCATTTATGGACTCAAGTGCGTTAGAG
>NZ_PJAP01000452.1:0-4703 GCF_002836795.1 Shewanella sp. 11B5
CGCAACGGCCTACGCCCTTCTCGTTACGTTATAACCAAGGATCGTATCCTCACCTTAGCGTCTGAAGTCGGTATTTGGGATTATTCTGCCGATGAAGTGATTGAAAAAGGCCGGGTTGGGCCCGGTGAGTTATTAGTGTTAGATACCTTGAATGGTCGTTTGTATCATTCATTTGAAATTGATAATGACTTAAAGCGTCGTCATCCTTACAAAGAGTGGATGGCTAAAAACAGTCAGACATTGATCCCTGCTGAGGAAATGGCTCCTACCAAACAAGGTTCAAGTGGTTTTGATAGCAAAACACTGCTGCAATATCAAAAACAGTTTGGTTTTACCCGTGAAGAATTAGAACAAGTTATTTGGGTACTTGCGAGCAAAGGTGAAGAAGCCATTGGCTCAATGGGTGATGATACGCCTATGGCAGTATTGTCGAAAAAGTCGCGTTCACTGTACGACTATTTCCGCCAAAAATTTGCTCAGGTAACCAACCCGCCTATTGATCCGTTACGTGAAAAACACGTGATGTCGTTAGCCACTTGTGTCGGTCGCGAACAAAATCTATTTAGCGAAACCACCGGTAACGCTTACCGAGTCATGTTCAATTCACCGATTTTGTTATTCAGTGATTTTAATCAGTTACTGGGATTAGACAGCACTAACTATCGCGCCAACACAGTTGATTTAAACTATGATGCCAATGAAACGTTAGAGCAGGCTATTCGCCGCATTACCGACGAAGCTGAACGCTTAGCTCGCAGCGGCACGACATTGTTAGTATTGTCTGACCGTGCTGTAGCGAAAAGTGCTCAAGTTATCCCAGCCGCTATGGCTGTGGGTTCTGTGCAAACTCGTTTAGTGGATAAAAGCCTACGTTGTGACACTAACATTATTGTTGAAACAGCTTCAGCACGCGATCCGCATCATTTTGCGGTGTTAATTGGTTTTGGTGCCACGGCTATCTACCCTTACCTCGCCTATGAATCTATTTCAGCAATGGCAAAACTGCATCAAGTCGATGATGTAACCCATTTAATGCTTAACTTCCGTTATGGCATTGAAAAAGGCTTACGCAAAATCATGTCTAAAATGGGCATCAGTACCGTAGGTTCATATCGTTGTAGCCAACAATTTGAAGCTGTGGGTTTAGCCAGTGATGTGATTGAGTTATGTTTTAAAGGCGTGATAAGCCGTATTGAAGGTGTCAGTTTTAATCATATTGCCGATGACCAGAAAATACTCCATACCGCTGCATATCGCGCCCATGTACCGTTACCACAAGGTGGTTTATTAAAGTATGTTGAAGGTGGTGAATATCACTGCTTTAATCCAGACGTGGTGAATACCTTACAAGCATCATTAAAAGACAAAAACTACGCTGAATACAAAAAGTTTACTCACTTAGTTGATGATCGCCCAGTGGCCACGTTACGTGATTTAATCGGCATTAAAGGTCAACTAAATGCCATTGAAATAGACACGGTCGAAGGCGCTGAAAAGCTTTACCCTCGCTTTGATAGCGCAGCCATGAGCATTGGTGCTTTAAGCCCTGAAGCTCATGAAGCATTAGCGGTTGCGATGAACCGTCTTGGTGGACGCTCAAACTCAGGTGAAGGTGGCGAAGATGCACGTCGTTTCAATAGCGAACGTAACTCGGCCATCAAACAAATTGCATCGGGTCGCTTTGGCGTTACCGCGCATTACTTAGTTAACGCTGATGTGCTGCAAATTAAGGTAGCTCAAGGTGCAAAACCGGGTGAAGGTGGGCAATTACCTGGCCATAAAGTCAGTGTTGAAATCGCAGGGCTGCGTCATGCTCGTCCAGGTGTGACCTTGATTTCACCGCCGCCGCACCACGATATTTACTCGATTGAAGATTTAGCTCAGCTGATTTTCGATTTAAAACAAATCAATCCAAAAGCCTTAGTGTCGGTCAAGCTAGTATCAGAACCCGGTGTTGGCACCATTGCAACCGGTGTTGCAAAAGCCTATGCCGATATGATCACTATATCAGGTTACGACGGCGGCACTGGCGCAAGCCCTATCACCTCGGTCAAATACGCCGGTTCTCCTTGGGAGCTTGGTTTAGCGGAAGTGCATCAGTCGCTAGTAGAAAATGGTTTACGTCATAAAATCCGCCTGCAAGTGGATGGCGGCTTAAAAACCGGTACCGACGTGATTAAAGCTGCGTTACTGGGCGCCGAAAGCTTTGGCTTTGGTACAGTGCCGATGATTGCACTTGGGTGTAAATACTTACGTATTTGTCATCTTAATAACTGCGCTACCGGTGTGGCAACTCAAGATAAAAACTTACGCGAAAACCATTATCACGGTTTACCTGAACGTGTCATGACCTACTTTGAATTTGTGGCTCAAGAAGTGCGTGAATGGATGGCTGCATTAGGAGTAACTCAATTCGAAGATTTAGTCGGACGGAGCGACTGGTTACATGCACTTGAAGGTCAAACAGACAAGCAGCGTGGCTTAGATTTAGCACCAATTTTATATAAACCAAAAGTACAGGCAAACTCATCTCTGACTTGGAAAGAAATCAATCCGCCTTCAGATGTTGGCCAACTGAATCAAACCTTGTTAGCGGATTGTCGTAAAGCAGTTGAAACTGGCGAACCGTTTTCTTATCAATATCAAATCAATAATACCGATCGCTCGGTAGGCGCGACATTGTCAGGTTTTATCGCTACGACTGTTGGTGTAACGGGTGCAAAACAGCCGTTAACACTTGGTTTTAATGGCAGCGCTGGCCAAAGCTTTGGCGTATGGAACAGCCCAGGTCTTGAACTTAAGCTGTGCGGTGATGCTAATGATTATGTCGGCAAAGGCATGTCTGGCGGTAAGATCGTTATTCACCCACCTATTGGTAGCCCGTTCCAGAGTGAACGTAGTGCCATTATGGGTAATACCTGTTTATACGGTGCTACTGGCGGTAAGTTGTTTGCTGCAGGCCAAGCGGGCGAGCGATTCGCTGTGCGTAACTCTGGCGCTATCGCGGTCGTTGAAGGCAGTGGCGATAATTGTTGCGAATACATGACAAGCGGTATCGTGGTTATCCTAGGGAAAACTGGAGTCAACTTCGGTGCAGGCATGACGGGCGGATTTGCCTATGTATTTGACCAATTTGGTCGCTTTAATCGCCGAGTAAACACCGAAATGGTCGACACTCAAAAATTAGAATCTACCATCCACCAGCAACACTTAAAAGGCCTGATTGAAACTCACTATGCTGAAACCGGCAGTGAACATGCACATATGATTTTAAGTGACTTTGAAAACTGGTTGGATTGTTTCGTATTAGTTAAACCAAAGAATATTGCCGTTGCTGACCTGCTAAAAATTGAGCAGAAGAGTCCGGAATTAGTGGTAAAGGCGGGGTAATCATTATGAGCAATGACTTTCAATTTATAGAAGTGGGTCGAGCTGACCCCATTAAACATGAAGCGAAAAAACGTGCTACACAATTTATTGAAATTTATCAGCCGTTTACGCAACCAGAAGTAAAACAACAAGCCGATCGCTGTCTTGACTGCGGTAACCCGTATTGTGAATGGAAGTGCCCACTGCACAACTACATTCCAAACTGGTTAAAACTGGCAGAAGAAGGTCGCATTATGGAAGCGGCAGACTTGGTGCATGAAACCAATACTCTGCCAGAAATATGTGGCAGGGTGTGCCCACAAGACCGTTTATGCGAAGGTGCTTGTACCTTAAACGACGACTTTGGTGCGGTCACCATTGGCAGTGTTGAAAAATACATTACCGATACTGCAATTGCCCAAGGCTGGCGCCCAAACATGAAGGATGTGACGCCACGTAAGGAACGTGTTGCCATTATTGGAGCGGGTCCTGCGGGTCTTGGCTGTGCTGATGTGTTGGCTCGTAATGGTGTGCAAGCCGTGGTGTATGATAAATACCCACAAATTGGTGGTTTGCTTACTTACGGCATCCCATCATTCAAACTTGATAAAGATGTTATGGCAACCCGCCGTTCTGTGCTTGAAGGCATGGGCATTCAATTCAAAATGGGTGTCACTGTCGGCAAGGATGTGAGTTTTCAAAGCCTGTTAGACGAGTACGATTCAGTCTTCCTTGGTATGGGTACTTACACGGCCATGAAAGCTAAACTGCCTAATGAAGACGCTGAAGGCGTTATTCAAGCGCTGCCGTATCTTATTGGCAATACTCATCACATTATGGGTACTCAAGACGACGCTACCCCTTATCTAAGCCTTGAGGGTAAAGATGTGGTGGTATTAGGCGGCGGTGATACGGCAATGGATTGTGTGCGCACAGCCGTTCGTCAAGGTGCTAAGAGTGTGACATGTGCTTATCGTCGTGACGAAGCCAACATGCCGGGCTCTCGCCGTGAAGTGCAAAATGCGCGCGAAGAAGGCGTTAACTTCTTATTTAATCGTCAACCCGTGGCAATTAAAGCTGAAAACGGTCAAATCGTTGGGATTCAATGCGTTGAAACCAAAATGGGAGAAGCTGATGCCAGTGGACGTCAACGCGCTGAAATCATTGCTGGTAGTGAGCAAGTGTTAGCAACCGATGCGCTGATTATAGCCTTTGGTTTCCAAGCTAGTCCTGCTGCTTGGTTTAGTGATTTTGGTATCGAAACCAACGAATGGGGATTAGTTAAAGCCAAGAAAACCGACGACAATCCATTCCAAACCACTAACCCGAAAGTG
>NZ_PJAP01000453.1:0-4695 GCF_002836795.1 Shewanella sp. 11B5
CACACAGCTATAATTGACGATTTGCGCGCCACTTAGCACAGCTAACTGGCCTATCGTTTTATCAGTTACCCAAAATTGGATGATATCTATGGATCACACTCCGCAGTCGCAACTCAAACTGTTGCTCGCTAAAGGTAAAGAGCAAGGTTACTTAACCTATGCAGAAGTGAACGACCACTTACCTGCAGACATGGTCGATTCCGATCAGATTGAAGATATTATCCAGATGATAAATGACATGGGTATCCGCGTTTTTGAAGAAGCGCCAGATGCCGATGACATGATGATGTCGGAAGACAACACAGACGAAGATGCTGCAGAAGAAGCAGCGGCAGCTCTCGCAACCGTAGAAAGTGAGTTAGGCCGAACCACAGACCCTGTCCGCATGTATATGCGCGAAATGGGCACGGTAGAGCTACTTACTCGCGAAGGCGAAATTGTTATTGCTAAACGTATCGAAGAAGGTATCAACACTGTACAGAGTTCTGTCAGTGAATACCCTCAAGCGATCGCAATGATCTTAGAGCAATTCGATAAGTATGAAGCTGAAGAATTGCGCTTGTCTGATATTATCTCTGGATTTATCAATCCTGACGACGATGACGTCGCACCAACAGCCACCAACGTTGGTTCAGAATTAGCAGACTCTAAAAACGATGATGACGATGATGACGACGATGATGACGATGAGGAAGAGGAAGAAGGCAACAAAGGACCAGATCCTGAAGAAGCCAAAGAAAAATTCACTCAACTCAGAGAAGCCTACGAAAAAAGTTTAGGAATTATTGCCGAAAAAGGCCGTGATCACCCTGAAGCGATTGGCTCATTATTTGTTATTGGCGAATTATTCAAAGAATTCCGTTTAGTACCTAAACAGTTTGACCGTTTAGTGAAAAGCATGCGCACCATGATGGACCGCGTACGAATTCAAGAACGTCTTGTCATTAAGCTTTGTGTTGAACACGCTAAGATGCCAAAGAAAAACTTTATTAAGGCTTTCACTGGCAACGAAACAAACTTAGATTGGTTTAACAAAGAAAAAGAAAGCACTAAGCCTTACGCTGAAGGTTTGCGCTTGATCACCGATGACGTAACGCGTTGTGTGACCAAACTTGGTGCTATTGAAGTTGAAACAGATTTAACCATCGCAGGCATTAAAGACATTAACCGTCGTATGTCTATCGGTGAAGCGAAAGCTCGTCGTGCGAAAAAAGAAATGGTTGAAGCTAACTTACGTTTGGTTATTTCTATTGCCAAAAAGTACACCAACCGTGGTTTACAGTTCTTGGATTTAATCCAAGAAGGTAACATTGGTTTGATGAAAGCAGTAGATAAGTTTGAATACCGCCGTGGTTACAAGTTCTCGACTTATGCAACGTGGTGGATCCGTCAGGCAATCACTCGTTCAATCGCCGACCAAGCACGTACGATCCGTATTCCAGTACACATGATCGAAACGATTAACAAGTTGAACCGTATTTCTCGTCAAATGCTTCAAGAAATGGGCCGTGAGCCGTCTCCTGAAGAATTAGCAGAACGTATGATGATGCCTGAAGATAAAATTCGTAAGGTACTGAAAATCGCTAAAGAGCCAATCTCCATGGAAACCCCAATCGGTGACGATGAAGATTCGCATTTAGGTGATTTTATCGAGGATACTACCCTCGAGCTACCACTTGACTCAGCAACTAGCGAAAGTCTAAAGAACGCCACACACGAAGTCTTAGCTGGCTTAACAGCCCGCGAAGCAAAAGTACTGCGTATGCGTTTTGGTATCGACATGAATACTGACCACACGTTAGAAGAAGTGGGTAAGCAATTTGATGTAACACGTGAACGTATTCGTCAAATTGAAGCCAAAGCGTTACGTAAATTACGTCACCCTTCTCGCTCAGAAATCTTAAAGTCGTTCTTAGACGAGTAAGCTCACTGAAAAAATAGTATAAAAACCTGCTTCGGCAGGTTTTTTTATGTCCAAAAACCCAATAATTGCTTAACAGATAACCAATTGAAACAAGATAAGTAAATACAATTAAAAACACGGGTGACAAGTGCCCACAAACTTCGTATACTTTCCCCGCTTTCGATAGTGACGACTATCTTAAGTCGGCCCCTTAGCTCAGTTGGTTAGAGCATACGACTCATAATCGTCAGGTCCCCAGTTCGAGTCTGGGAGGGGCCACCAATTCAACGAATCAAGACGCTCTTTAGCGTCTTTTTTTGTGCCTAAAATTCACAAGAGCCATACATATCAGATAAACAACTGTAGATTAATACCTACTACAGCATTTTAGTTTTTAACATTTACTCATTTCATATTGATATCATCAAGAATCAACATCTACTTTCTGCTCGGCTTTATATTGACATAAATGTTTCTAACAGCTTAAAACTCACCCAACAAATGTTTAATAAATGTAAATAAAAGGCTATCCTTGACGTACAACACTTTTAGAAACTGTTTATGCAAATTCATTCTACCCGCTCTAAATTAATGCTTTTGTTAGTCACTACCGGGTATTTACTTTTTTCGTTTGTGATTATTGAATATTTACACAGTAACTATTTACGCAATGCTGAAGCAGACAACTATCAACGTCTATCCGGTAGATTATCTTTACTGCGCGCCAAAATTGAAGCTTTGGTAAATTCAGAAGTATTTTTATCTGACAGTTTATCGACCTTAATTACTTTCGCCCCCAAAAGTACTTTAGCCCAATGGGAGCAGGTCGCGATGCAGCTTAAAAATAAAGGACCACACATACTGAATATAGGTGTTGCACCTAATGATGTCCTGTCCTTTATTTATCCGTTAGAAGGCAATGAGCGCGCCATGGGACTGGATTTTAGAGACAATCCAGCACAATGGGATAGTGTGCAACAAGCGCGAGTAATGCAAAAAATATTTATCCAAGGTCCGTTTAAACTGATTCAAGGCAACAAAGCCATAATTGGTCGTATGCCCATTTTTTCTGATCCACCTTTTAATCATCAATATTGGGGCCATTGTAGCGTGGTTATTAATATTGAATCGCTACTACTCGATGCCGGTATAAAAGACATAGACAGTAATCTTGAACGGCTATCAGAGGTGTTGATGGCAAAGGCACCCATGGCGACATTTTCTATGGTAAAGATATCGTTTTCGATAAGCCATTAATGACTGAAGAAGTGCATATTTTAAATGGCAGTTGGATCATTGGATTAAAGCAAGCGAAGCAAAACTCAACGAGTGAAATAACGTCTTGGACAAAGCATAATATAATCCGCTTGATTGGCTTTGCAGTCTCCATTTCATTTTTACTGAGTTTTATTGCCATTTTACAAGCTTATCGATTAGCGAATCGAGCGTCTTTGCATGACGCATTAACCCATTTACCCAATCGCCGTTTTGCCATGAGTATTTTAGAGCAGTTGCAGCAAGGTTCATTTAGCATCATTAGTATCGATCTTAATCGATTTAAAATTATTAATGACACATATGGCCACGCTGTTGGTGATGCACTTTTAATTGAAGTGGCCAAACGCATACTCAGCACTTTACGTAGTTCCGATACAATTGCACGCTTAGGTGGCGATGAGTTTTTAATTATTTTGCCGAGAGTCACTGAGCGCGATAGTATCAATAGGGTCATCAATAAGCTCGAAAAACACGTGTGTGAATTACCGTTTCGATACCAAGATACTACATTAGATGTTTGCATGAGTATGGGGGTTGCCCGCTACCCCCAAGATGCTAGTACACTATCTGACTTACTCCATTTTGCAGATGAAGCGATGTACCTGAACAAACAGCAAAAACGAGAAGAATAATGTCCATACCTTATCAATTAACTCGTTGTTTATGGTTTTCTTGTCAATTGATAAAGTTTAGCCTACTGACCTTTACACTCACGATGAGCACATTGATATACAGTGCCGAGCAGCCACAAATAGTCACTTATGTGGAGGGCACTAAAGTCGTCACTGATCCATATAATAATTACTTTATTGAATTATTATTATTAGCACTAGATCAGTCTATTGATAAATTTGGTCCATATCAGCTACAACCTATTGAAATCGATATTTCACAGAAACGACAAGTACGTGAGATACAAAAAGGCAGAATAGATGTGTTTTGGACCATGACATCTTATAGTCGTGAAGCCAGTTTATTACCTGTCAAATTCCCCCTGGCAAAAGGCATGTACGGTCTGCGTTTACTCGCAATCAATGCCAACGATACCGATTTATTTAGCGATATAGCTGGCTTACCAAGTGTAAAAGCAATGAAAGCTTTAGCTGCGATACCGGCATTATCGGGCAGAGATTGGCCCGACACGCCAATATTGAGGTTAAACAGATTTACAGTTGTAAGTGATGTCGCCGAAAATAAAATGTATCCCTATTTGTCTCAAAAGACAGGCTATTATTTTCCTCGCGGAATAGTCGAGCTATTTTCTGAGCTACAAAGTCGTGAAGAAAAGACGTTAATTAATGAACCTAGACTAGCGCTGATGTACCCTGCCGTTATATATTTTTTTGTTTCTAAACAAAATCCTCAACTGGCAGAACGATTGGAGTATGGTCTCAATAAAGCTAAAAATGATGGCTCATTTGACCGCTTGTTTTATGGCCATCCTAGGCATGATATGGCATTTAAACGAGCAAACCTAAGTCAGCGAATTTTTTTCAAACTTAAAAACCCATTAT
>NZ_PJAP01000454.1:0-4694 GCF_002836795.1 Shewanella sp. 11B5
TTTGTGCCTCTTGGGTGAATTATTTTGCACCTGCAAACATCGTCAATACTTAAACACCAATACCAGTTTTATGTTGATTATGTATAACGATGAAGTGTTGAAACCAACCAATAGTGGTAGGTTAATTGCCGACTTAATTCCTGACACTCATGCGTTTTTATGGACTCGAACCGAGACAGACACTGCAATGTTGGCCTTATTATCTAATCCAACATATCAACCCTTTTTAGTGTTCCCACAACAATATATTGAGAACGATCAAGTCGTCGTTGAGCAAATAACGGCCACTTCATTAACCACTGAGCAGGGCATAACTAAAATACCTTTGTTGGTGATGCTTGATGGTAGTTGGCGTGAAGCCATTAAAATGTACCGTAAAAGCCCGTATTTACAGCAAATGCCAGTGCTTTCATTTGCACCAGAAACTTTAGCAACTTACGCTCTTCGTAAAGGCAGTCATGATTTTCAACTGGGCACGGCAGAAGTCGCGGCAATGGCATTAACCGCAGCTCAAGAGCCTCAAAATGGTTTAGCATTATCGACTTGGTTTGACTTATTCGTAGAATCTTCATTGCTTGGGCGTAACCGTCGAGCAAAAGAAACCTTAACGCCTATTGCTGAGTTTATTAATGCTTTTAAACAAGCATTAAAAGCCAGTCATGAGTGCGCTGAAAAATAGCTTAGTCGGCGCCAAACGGTTGCATATTTTGCTAAATTACGCGATGCTAACTGAACCCCAGTGGTGTTAGTTGTTGCTATGAGGTTACAAGATTTACTTAGGTAACATTCTAATCAACAGGATTTTATTAAGGACCGTTTCGTACACATTATGGAAGAGTTGATAAACAGTGCTAGAGAGATAAATACTAAAAAATTAGTTGTTTTGTGTCGTCTTGAACCCGGTTGTTTAGGGCCCGATGGTGCTGAGCATATCAACACCTTTTGCCAAATAGCCGAGCGAGCATTAGTAAACTTAAATGCTGATGTGTGTCATTGGTTTCTTGCGCCTCGCTTAGACAAAAGCTTAGTAGAAATTCAATACAGTCTTGCAGGTAAAGTGTTGTCTCGTGACAAAGCGGTTAAGTTTATTGGTTCTTTCGATCAAGATCTTGATGACATAGAAGAGCGTTTTGAAGATAAGTTGACCCAATTGATTAATCAATATATTGCCCGTAAACGGCAAACGTAGGTCATGTGTTTTACATTCCTTTCATAGCACTTTAGACCGTATGTTAACTATTCCCATAGTGCTAAGGCTTGCCGTTTTATCAATTATCGTATAATCCTATGTTGTTTGGGGTTAACAACAGGATTTTATATGACTCCCTCACCATATAGCGACGCAGCAACTTCTGAAGCCGCTTCAAAGTTTTTCGATCAACAGACGCTATATCAATTGTTACAGCAACAATTTGGTTTTACTGAGTTCAGAGAAGGCCAACAAGCGGTTATTGAAACCATTTTGGCAGGTCATTCTGCATTAGCGATATTTCCTACCGGTTCAGGTAAGTCCTTGTGTTATCAGTTTTGTGCCCAACAGTTACCCAATCTAACCTTAGTTATTTCGCCGTTGTTGGCTTTAATGAAAGATCAGCTGGCATTTTTAGCGAGTAAAGGCATCGCCGCGGCCAGTATTGATTCAAGTTTAACTTATGATCAAACACAACAAGTGATGCGTGATGTACGAGATCAACGTACGCGAATTTTGATGGTATCAGTTGAACGTTTTAAAAATGAACGTTTTAGGCAATTTCTTAAATCAGTACCGATTTCGTTGCTGGTGGTTGATGAAGCGCATTGTATTTCAGAATGGGGGCACAATTTCAGGCCTGATTATTTAAAAATTCCACAATATTGCCAAGAATTTTCAATCCCTCAAAGTTTGTTATTAACCGCAACGGCAACTGAACAAGTAAAACTGGATATGGCCAAGCGTTTTGGTTTATTAGCGGAGCAGGTAATACAAACCGGTTTTTATCGCCCGAATTTAGATTTGTCGGTTGTCGCGGTTAATCAGCAACAAAAGCTCACTCAACTCGCGCTTACCGTAAAACACTATACTGGTGCTGGCATAGTGTATGTAACTCTACAACAAACTGCTGAGGACGTTGCTGCACACTTAATCCGTCAGGGGATAAATGCTGCAGCGTACCATGCAGGTATGGAGCAGACGGTTAGACAACATATTCAACAACAATTTATGCAGAATCACATTCAAGTGATTGTGGCGACGATTGCTTTTGGTATGGGCATTGATAAATCAGATATTCGATTTGTTATCCATTTTGATTTACCAAAGTCGATTGAAAATTACAGCCAAGAAATCGGTCGAGCAGGACGTGATGGTTTGCTAGCTCATTGTGTGACGTTAGCAAATTTAGATGGATTAAATACTGTTGAAAATTTTGTTTACGGCGATACGCCAGAAGCCGATAATATAGGTCAATTATTAGGCATTATTGCATCTGAAACCGAAAATGGTCGCTGGGAGGTACAAGAAAC
Source organism: Shewanella sp. 11B5 (assembly GCF_002836795.1). Lineage (NCBI taxonomy): Bacteria > Pseudomonadati > Pseudomonadota > Gammaproteobacteria > Alteromonadales > Shewanellaceae > Shewanella > Shewanella sp. 11B5. The sequence goes on from NZ_PJAP01000454.1 coordinate 2,503, forward strand.
GCCATTATCTACAGCATGTAACATTCGTTCATTGCCTTTGAAAACGTTATTTGTGCAGTTAGAACTATTAGGCGTGATCCGTCCAAGCTATGCTTATTTTGCTGAATTTAAATATCGGTTTGTGGAAGACCAGCAAGCCATCCTGAGTCGATTTAACGATCAGCGCCAGCAATTCTTGAGTCAGGTATTTGCCCATACACAGTTTAAAAAGGTGTGGGGGCAACTGGATTTTGACAGTTTATATCAACAACATGGTTGTGAACGACAACGAGTTGTTGCGGCATTAGACTATTTAGCTGAACAGAATTTGATAATTCTTGAGACAAAAAAAATCACTCAAGTGTATGATGTACAACAGCAGGCATTAGCGACACCGCAGCAATTACAACAATTGACCCAGCAACTCAGTCAATATTTTAGTGAGAATGAACATAAAGAGATTGTGCGGATTGGTAAGCTAGTCGATTTTTTTGAACTTGATCGTTGTTTAAGTGCAAATTTAGCTCACTATTTTGATGACCACTCGGTGCCACAAAAATGTGGCCACTGCAGCGTTTGTCGTGGGCAAATTGCCGTCTTATCCAAACAGGCTGTGGCTCCGTTACCAGACTCGGCCACAGTGACAACATTGCTCGAACCGTTAATGTTAGTGGCTCGAGCAAAATCGTTACCCACTCCAACCATTGCTACGCAGGCTAAATTTCTTGCTGGTATGATAATGCCAATGTTTAGTCGTTTGAAAGTTAAACAATTAGATGGCTTTGGACGTTTTAGTGCTTATCGATATCAAGATATTCTGGAAACTGTTAAGAAGGTAAATTCATGAAACCGGTTCCTAAAATACTGTTAGAGCGACACGGTGAGTTAATACAAAGTGAAGGCGTGACGGTGGTGTCCCATATTCAACGGCAAGTTGGAGAGTGGGTGGTTCAAACGTTAATGATTAAAGATTGCGATGTACCATTTAAATACAAGCGACCTCAACGTTTCAAGAGTTTGTTAGACCATAAAGTCAATTTGATTTACTACCCGGCAAAAGAAGTCGTGGGCGGATTTGAAATTGAAATAATGCAAGTGGTCAGGGTTCGCCGTTACTAAATCGAGTTGATTAAGCTCAGCACACGAGTGTCTCGGTGTGCTGAGTGTTAATAGTGGATCATTTTAACGTTTCCCAATGTTATCCAATTATTGATGAGCCATTTTCATATCACCTTTTCCAACCAAGGCAATACCGCCGCTTAGCCATTGCACTCGTTGAGTGTCAGCTCAGCATCGTTCTACACTACTCACTGGCATTACTCTTGCTACAGCCTCTCCAATTGGCCGTGAGGTAGGGCTCAACTAACCCAAATGAAAAAACCAGATTTTTCAACGGATTAGTAAGTTATCCCAAGCATAAGTATAAGCCCTGTGGGTCCTAATGCTACTGGCCACTAAACTCAAATTCGCTCACTGTTTTCCACACTCTATAGCGTAATTCGGTGCCTTCTGGCAAATAGAACACTTTTGGTTGACGGCTGTCATAGCGTAAAGTCATGGCTTCATTAAGCACAATAAACTCAGCTGATTTGGCGTTAGTGCACATCATTTTGGTTGTCGGACCTTGCATCACCTTATCTACTTGGTAATAGACATATCCCCAACCAGCTAGTGATATTTTGTCAATTTCACCGATGAGTTTAGTCTTATTACAATCGACAATTTTATTTTGGCCTATTTGCACTTCAAGCATGTAATCTTGCTCATCATTTAGTGCTGGTAGGGTCAATACATGTTGGACCATTCCCTCTGTGGGGGCAGGATACATTTTACTGGCTTCTTGCGGCTTATATTGAATGACATCCATAACCGTACTATTGATTTTTAGGGTGTTCAGATAATTATTGTCAACGGGACTGGTTGCTCTGGTTCCAAATGAGATAACACTAGCAAAGATGACAGTAACCGTCATCGCGATTTTTATGGTATCAGTAACACTGAGAGGTTTCATATTCTGTCCTTGTAAAAATGCATGTAACGCTACCTCTATAAAATAGCATTGTATTTGTGGTTACCAGCTCAAAAGGTAATTGATTTTTAATGTGTACTTACTGTCAATTGATCTCCAAACAAGGGAGTAAATGGTCTTTTAACATACCAATTGCACTGTTAATAAAAGTCATGGCAGGTTTGATATCAACTCATTCAGTTTG
>NZ_PJAP01000455.1:0-4681 GCF_002836795.1 Shewanella sp. 11B5
ATAAACATGAAGATAACGCTATTACATCTTTAGATATATAACCAACCCGCCACTAACAAAACCTATAACCTATCACCTATTCTCATACAATGAAAATACGTTATTTTTAGTTAATACCCTTCAGCACTTAAATTGGGGTAATTGAAGGCTGTTGTGTTCAATTCTTGGGATGATCAGCTAAACACGCAAGCAAATAATTACAAAATATTGACTACAGGCTAACGCCCATTCAATCTTGATAATATTTGCTGCTTTTATGGCTTATCGACACGGAGCAATACTGGATAACAAACTGTTAACATACTAAGATTATGTTTCAAATATACCAACTACAAGGTTATAGGTCATAAAAATGAACAAAAAACTATTACTAACAATCGCAACTTTATCGCTATCAACCAACGCCATAGCTAAAGACAATCTGTCAGAACATCATGCTACCGTCGCTGATAGCGTGGTCGCAGAACAAAGAGCAAATCTTGCCACTAGCACTAAAGGTGAGGGTTTTGGACCTCAGTCACCTCGAGATGTAAACTCACTTGTCGGTACTAATCCAATACAATTTTCTCAAGCCCCTTCTTTCACTAAAATGAATTTATGTAATATTCATTTTCATAAAAATGCTGAACACTCAGGTGGAGAGTTCACCACTTATGCAGGTAATGGCGATGGTAAAGGTTTCCAATCAGGTTTTAAGTATTCAGGTAAACTAAATAAAGCGGAATTAACGCCAACTAAAAATGCTATTTGCCCAAGTGAACATGGTGCTTTAACGGCTGGAGATACCATTGAAGTGCATTATGTACATTCAAGCGCACAAGTCGTACCTGGTCCAACATTAGGTGCTTGTTTAAATGATGCGATAAACAACCCGCAACTACGAGTTGAAACACAAGTGTTTGTGTTGGTCAATGACAATAAAGCGTTAGATTTTACAGCACTAACTGCATCAGAAATAAAACAAGGTTTTCATCAAGCGGTTAATATTCCAAATAATACCGGTGATGCAATTCAGTATAATGGCTCAACAACAGGCCCTGGTTATAATGAAATAGGCTCACCATTCCAAGTCTCTTGGAGTGTCCGTCCTAAAGTGGCTAAAGTGAATATTAACACTGTAGGCAAGTGGTGTGAGGGTAACGTCTTCAAGGAAGATCACGCTCATGGTGTGAGAAACCTAGTCACTAACCCAGCGCTACTGTCAGAAATCAAATAAGCCTTAACCGCTAAAGTCTTCACTCAGAATAACAAAAAGCCACTGATGAAATAACAGTGGCTTTTTTAATTTTGTAATGATGTAAAGAGTTTCACTTTTGCGTCTCTCCTTTGATAAAAAGCGATATTCAGGAAACACATTACCTAGTATTTACAGTTATCCTACCGTTAGCTTTAATTTTGGAACCACAACATTTAACCACTATCTCCTTCACCTTAATTTTAACTAACGATAACTCACTTTAAAACATTACAATATTGCACGCTTAACGCTAAAAATTAATCGCGTTACAGCCACCACTAAAACTGAGATAATAGCCTGATTACAATGCGCAATAGCTGATAGATTTTCTATTTCAGTTATCACATTTACACTCCAATCTTTCCTCATTAGGATTTACTATGCGCGCTTTTGTCGTTCGAGCCAGAGCTGCTCCAGTTGATAGTCAACAATTTCTAGCCGCTATTGGTCATGAAGCTCACACTGAAATTTTAGCTCACACCTTAATGAATACCATTTTTGTCGCCCAATCTCATCGTGACGATGTTGTGGTGCATTTAGTGCTAGAAAGTACCCAAGACTTTTCTCGCACAATTTGCTTTCGTTCAAACGAATTAGGTCATATCGGTGGCTTTCACGAACAAAACTTAACCAATAAAATAGCTAAAGCCTTAACGGCATCTAAAGGCATGGCGAAAGAACAATTACGTGAAGTTGAAGCAGGAATTACGGTACGCACCGTGAGTTTCGAAAAATTGATACAGGAATTAGCTGAAGATTATCAACTGTATATGTTAGAGAAAAAAGGTACACCAGTACGTGATATAGAGTTTGCAGCTAACCCGTGTTTTTTACTCACCGATCACATCCCTATGCCTAAGAAGAGCTTTAATAGCCTTAAACGCTTGGGTACTCAACACATTAACTTAGGCCCTAAAATGCTGTTTGCATCGCAATGCGTGGTGCTGATCCACAATGAATTAGACATGAGATTGTAAATCAGTACGATCGAATAAAGGATAAAGTGTTGATGAGTCAATGTGTTAGCCGATTAATCAACACTGAGCAATCATTGTTCATGAGGTAACAATATTGTTGCGTAAATTAACTTCAAGCACTTGCTTGGCACACTGAATACGTATGCAAATCTTTGCTGTATAAACGAAAAACGCCTTATATTACTTGTTCTAAAGATAAAATAATAATCAACAAGGACATACTATGGCGCGCGTTTTATTTAACGGTGCAAATCCGCTATCCACACAGTCACACTTTGCACTTAATGTTATCGCAGTAGCTTGTGCTATCGCGCTAGCCACCATTCCCAGTCTCGCTCAAGCTAAAACTGTCAACGTCGAATCCCCAGACAAACATATCAATATCAGTTTGACTGATGATAATGGCCGTCCAGAATACCAAGTAAAATTTAATGACAATATTGTTATTAATCCAAGTAAATTAGGGTTGGTATTTCAACAGTTAGGTGAATTAGGTACTGATTTCAACATTAAACATGTGACTAACAGCAGCGTAGACCAAACATGGCAGCAACCTTGGGGGGAGCGTGAAAATATTCGCGATCATTACAACCGCGTGGTCGCCACCCTGAGTAACGGCAAAATTGACTTCGATATCGAATTTAAAGCGTTTAATGACGGTATTGGCTTTCGTTACCTGGTGCCAAAACAAACCGGACTGGCTAACACGCCAAAACTTGATATTACCGATGAATTAACTGAATTTGCCATCCCAGACCCACAACACACAACCGCATGGTGGATCCCCGGGCGCGGCTGGAACCGATACGAATATTTATACCGTACAACCTCACTTGATAAAATCGACCGAGCCCACACACCTATGACTTTTAGAACGGCTGATGGCGTGCATTTAAGCATCCATGAAGCCGCCCTCACCGATTATGCCGCAATGGTGCTTAATCAAGGGCGTGACGGTATTTTACGTGCTGATTTAACGCCTTGGTCGGACGGTATTCGAGTGAAGACTCAACCTGGCTTTTCAACACCTTGGCGTACGATTCAAATTGCTAAAGATGCCCCAGGTTTACTTAACTCAGACCTGATCCTTAATCTTAATGAACCTAATAAATTAGGTGATGTATCTTGGGTGCAACCGGGTAAATACGTTGGGATTTGGTGGGGAATGCACCTCAATGAAAACACCTGGGGAAGCGGCCCTAAGCATGGTGCGACCACCAGCGAAACTAAGCGTTATATGGACTTTGCCGCCCAATATGGGTTTGATGGGGTATTGGTTGAAGGTTGGAATGAAGGCTGGGATGGTAGTTGGTTCGATAACGGCGACGTGTTTAGCTTTACTAAAGCTTATCCTGATTTTGACATTGATGAGATAACTCAATATGGACACAGTAAAAATGTCCGTTTAATTGGCCATCATGAAACCTCTGGTTCAGTCACTAATTACCGAAATCAAATGAGTGATGCTTATGATTTATATCAAAAAAATGGCGTGACTCAAGTTAAAACCGGTTACGTAGCAGACGGTGGAGACATTAAGCGCGTTGATGAAAATGGTATTGTGCGCCATGAATGGCACGACGGCCAATTTATGGTTAACGAATATCTACATAGCGTTACCGAAGCCGCAAAACGTGGTATTAGCATTAATACCCATGAGCCGATTAAAGATACCGGTTTACGTCGTACTTACCCAAATTGGATAGCACGCGAAGGCGCTCGAGGCCAAGAGTTTAATGCATGGGGAAGCCCACCGAATACTCCAGAACATACGGCAATTCTACCTTATACTCGTATGCTAGCTGGGCCGATGGATTTCACCCCAGGTATCTTTAATTTAGCGCCTGAAGGTCTAGATGCGGTAAACCGCGTAAAAACCACACTCACTAAGCAATTAGCCTTATATGTTGTGTTGTACAGCCCTATTCAAATGGCTGCAGACTTACCGCGTAACTATGTGCAACGTCTCGATGCTTTTCAGTTTATTCAAGATGTACCGACAGATTGGAGCGACAGTATCGCCCTTGCGGGTGAAATTGGTGACTATGTTGCCTTTGCAAGAAAACAGCGCGGTGCTGAAGACTGGTATCTAGGCGCATTAACAGATGAAGACTCACGAAAATTGACGTTAAAATTAGATTTCCTCACGCAGGGGAAACGCTACCAAGCCGAAATTTATCGTGACGGTGATAAAGCTGATTGGTTAACTAATCCATATGATTACGTGATTGAAACCAAAATCGTTACTGCAAATGACGCGATGACACTGAACTTAGCAGCCAGTGGGGGTACCGCGATTCGTTTTAAAGCCTTGTAACACTGGAATGTTACATAAGTGTTCGCATTAGGTTACTAACAAAGCATGAATACGTATGTAGTCAGTTGTACCAAGAACAAGCTCGAGGATACTATAAAACATGCTGTTTCGTTTCTAATTGCAGGATGGAATGGTTTAGGTCGTTTCTGG
>NZ_PJAP01000218.1:0-11205 GCF_002836795.1 Shewanella sp. 11B5
ATTATTGCAGTAACGGCACATGCTATAGCCGAAGAGCGTGAGAATATTTTGGCTAGCGGTATGGATGGTTTCTTGCCTAAACCGATTGATGAATTATCACTAAAAAGCGTCATCAGCCGCTGGATAATTAAACCCCAATTTACCCATTTTGATACTCATGTTCTCAATTGGGATTTATGCTTAACCCAAGCAAACCAGAAAACCGATTTAGCCTTAGACATGTTAAAGATGTTGGTTAATTCATTACCTGAAACAACCGCTACTATTGATGAGGCATTAATAGCCAGAGATGCACAGACACTATTGCAGGCAGTGCATAAACTGCATGGCGCAACATGTTATTGCGGCGTACCGACCACACAAAAGCTCTGCCGGGATATTGAGTCAGCATTAAAGCATAAAATTGACATCGATGACCTAGAACCTGAAATACTAGAGTTACTTGATGAGTTAACTAAGGTAGAATCAGCTGCAAATCAAGTGATAAACCAGCTATCAGTGGATGTTCCCCATGACCAGTAAAACCGGTTTTTTTAAACGCCTAAAGGCATTGTCGTTACCTCAGAAGCAGCTTTTTGCACTCGCACTGTGTCAAAGAATGCTCCCAAATTATCAATTATTTTCTGAAGTATGTGAATTTGGCCAACCGCAGGTATTAGGTACTGCACTAGAGTTATTATGGCAAAGCCAATATGACAAAAAGCTTAAGTTCAATATTGATGTGCATTTACAGCGCCTCGATGAAAACACCCCTGATCCTAGCGACTTTGAAGCCTATGGTGCTTATCCCGCCATGGATGCGGCTGTTGCCATCGCCACCTTAATGGGTGCGATAGATGGAAAAATTGAAGAAGATATTACTAACATCAGTAAGTTATCATCAAGCACCGTCGCCAATTATATTGAAGCTATTAGTGATGAATCATTAATGGATGAAGAACTCGATGAGTTTGTTTTTTCGCATCCAGTAATGGAACAAGAAAAAGAATTACAAGGCATGGTACTCGACATTATCGAAGCCAATCCAGACATAACCAGCGAACTGGTTAAAGGTTTGCGTAAAGATATTATCGAAGCTGGTGTGTCTAATATTGGTATTAGCCTGTAGTTCGAACTTGTAGAACAAATCGATTAATGTCAATCAACATCATTTAGCCTGAAATTATTCAGGCTTTTTATTGAGTCTCGTGCAATGAGAAGAATTTTTTATCAAGGTTTCACTTTCAGTAACGCCAATGGTAAAACTGATGACTGGACACTAGTAATTGGTAATCAAGTACGAGTAGGTTCGTTGTTTGAATTAAGAAGGCAAGTGCATTTTTTTTCTGAACTGGGAATATTACCCCCTCCGAAAATATCAAAGGCGAATTTAGCCTTAAAATCTGACAAATAATCACTCGTTTAACTTTAGCCTAATTGCAACTGCCTATCGAAAAGCAGTAAAGTGATCTTATTATCATTTTGCTAAGGAATTGCGAGGGATGTCCAGTATTCTTACCCCGCTAATCGCTGTATTTATTATTATGCTGCTCGGCAGTATTGTTCAAAAAATGCGACTGTTGCCAGCAGACACCGATTTGATCCTCAATCAGTTTGTCTATTACATTGCTTTCCCCGCAATATTACTGATTGTGCTCGCTGAAACGCGCATTGAAGACATTATTCAATGGGGCTTTATCGGTGGGTTTAGCCTAGCGATGGTCATTACTTACGCCTTAGTGATTGTTGTATCACTACTTAGCACACCTAAGAAGCAAGCCGTTGCGGCAATGCGTGCATTAAACGCTACCTTTGGTAATACCGCATTTATTGGTATTCCATTGCTGAGTTTATTATTCCCAGGTCATAAAATGGCATTAGTCGCTGCAGCGATTGCCAGCTTGTTGTCAGTGATCATGTTTGCTTTTGCTTTAGTATCAATTGAGCTAGCCAGCCGTGATAAACAATCAACCGACCATGCCATCGTCATCATGGCTAATGCCCTGTATAAAAACCCAATCGTGGTTGGCAGTGTTATTGGCATTGGTTTATCAGCACTGCATATTACCTTACCGGATAGTCTGGCCTTAATGTTACACCAGGTGGGAAATACCTCTAGCCCATGTGCACTGTTTGCCATAGGAATGGTACTTGCCAAAGCCTTACGACATCAATCTGACACAAAGATGTTCAGTATTGGTTTGATTGCGGAACTGAATTTAATCAATTTACTCAAGTTAATTATTCAACCATTAATAGCCTTTGGATTACTCAAACTGTTCGGCGTAGAAAAGGAATTACTGACCATGGGAGTTATTTTAGCAGCGTTACCAACGGCAGCAAGTGTGTATCTTTTGGCCGACCGCTACCAAATTAACGCCAACGTCAGCGCCCAAGGCATTTTATATGGCACATTAATCACTTTTATCAGTTTGCCAATAATAGAAACACTCTTAAAATCCATTGCTTAATGATCAATCAAACCTAGATGATAAAATAGTCAACGATAATTATTGCTCAACCACTTTACTGTATATAAAATCAGTATATACTGTTTATCAATACAGTGGTTTGGTAGTTTCATTGACAGGAATTCATTATGCTTTGCCAACTCAGCATCAACAACTTTGCTATAGTACGCTTTTTAGAACTCGACTTTAAAGCCGGTATGACAAGCATCACCGGCGAAACAGGTGCAGGTAAATCGATTGCTATCGATGCGCTTGGATTATGTCTTGGTAATCGAAGTGATGCCAACACTGTCAGGCCTGGAGCCACCAAAACTGAAGTAAGTGCACGATTTACCCTTCATGATGTTCCTTTAGCCAAACGCTGGCTTGAAGATAGCGATCTTGATGCTGAAGATGAGTGTATATTGCGTCGAACCATTAACAGTGATGGCCGCTCAAGAGCCTACATAAATGGTAATCCTGTGCCTGTGACGCAATTAAAAGCTATCGGGCAACTATTGATTGGTGTTCACGGCCAACATGCACATCACGCAATGCTTAAAAGCGAGCATCAATTAAACCTACTCGACCACTATGCTAACCACAAAATACTGCTTGATAGCGTTAGCGCTAGCTATCAACGCTGCAAACAAGTGGAAAACGAGCTAAAGCATCTTGAGCAAGCTCAGCACGAACGCATTTCACGCCAACAGCTACTGCAATATCAAGTAGAAGAGCTTAATGAGTTTAACTTAGGCTTGGAAGAATTTGATGAAATAGAACAAGAACACAAACGCTTAGCCAATGGCACAGATTTAATTGAACGTTGCCAAGCAGGGTTACACTTATTGACCGAAAGTGATGAAGGCAATATAGAATCTCTGCTTAATAAAGTAGCCAGCATTGCTGATACGCTTCAAGGTTATGATGAATCCCTTGCGCCTATTAGTACTATGATTAGCGATGCGTTGATTCAAGTACAAGAAAGCGCTAGCGAAATTGAAAGTTATTTAAGCAGTTTAGAGCTTGATCCAGAACATTTTGCCTATTTAGAAAAACGCCTTTCAACGGCAATGCAATTGGCGCGTAAGCATCATGTGAGTGCAGATAAGTTGGCGCTACATCATCAAGCATTGATGAATGAATTAACCGAACTTGCTGACGATGAAACTAAATTAGATGGTATAAGACAACAACTTGAAGCCACCAGAAATGCCTATTTAACCAATGCACAAAAACTGAGTCAAAGTCGTAGTCGTTATGCCAAAGAATTAGACAAGCTAGTCACTCAGTCTATCCATGAGCTCAATATGCCTAAGGGTAAATTTACCATTCAGATTAATCATAATCCGGACAACATTTCAGTTAATGGCTGCGATAGCATTGAATTTATGGTGACCACTAACCCTGGACAACCATTACAACCGATTTCTAAAGTTGCCTCTGGCGGTGAGTTATCGCGTATTGGATTAGGGATTCAAGTGATCACAGCTAAAAAAGTCGCCACTCCAACACTCATATTCGATGAAGTTGATGTGGGTATTTCTGGACCAACAGCATCTGTCGTCGGTCGTATGTTACGTAGCCTTGGTGAGTCGACTCAAGTGTTATGTGTCACCCATTTGCCGCAAGTTGCAGGTAATGGCCATCAACATATGTTTGTGAATAAATTTAATAAAGGTGGCAACACCGAAACGACCATGCAGACCTTAGATAAAGATCAACGGGTGAATGACCTTGAACGCTTATTAGGGGGGGAGGTCATTACAGAAAATACCTTGGCTAATGCCCGCGAGCTGTTGCAATAATCGTTATGCACTTATAAAAAGCAAATCAATATGTTAACGTAAAGTTAAAATAGATTTACGGATAAATCATAATGATGAAAGTAATAAAGGGCTTGGGTATTTTTGTCGGGCTAATATGTAGCTTACTGGTATTTACCGTTGTCTGTTTAGTGGCCATTAATGCAACAGACAGAACAAAGTCACCTAACACTCTTTTAGTTGAAAACTGGCTAAAACAGCAACCTATCGACCCTAGCGAAAATGGCTATGAGTATGCAATTACTATCGTAGGCACAATAGGAGATGATAAAACAAATGATAAAAAACCATTAATCAGCTTCAGCGAGCAAGAAGTTGAGTTAACTGACAATTTTAAAACCGCTTGTTATCAAACGGATTTGATAATATGCAGTGAATTTATTAGCGATAATAGCGATAGTATTAGAAATGTCATTGGCGCTCATAAAGCCAATATACAACAATATAATACATTATTAGATATGCCTTATTGGCAAGAAGAACCACAGTCTTTAACCCCAAATAATCAAGCTCACTGGGGTCTGCTTTTTAAGTTAAGAGATGTTCGTCAGCTTGCTGCGATAATAAGTGTAGATACATCTGACAACAAACTTGACCAACAAGCTGCGGTAGCATTTTTAAACAAAGATGCACATTTTTGGAATATGGTTTATCACTCATCTCGCTCAACACTCAATCATATGATTGCCGTTAACATGATAAAATATCAGCTTAATTTAGCTAGCACTTTAGCTAAGACCACAGATACAGCTGTTGTAACCAAAGTCACAGCTTGGCAAACATCATTCGAGTTAACTGATAGTGATTTTGAACGGATATTTTCTGGAGAATGGCTTTTTGCCCATAACGTTACAGAACAAATGTTAATTGAAGTGCAGTCTGATAGTGTGGCTTTTTATGAGAAATGGTTAGCATATGCGTTGCTTAAGCCAACAGACAGTGACAATCTCATGGCCGAGTATATTGTCAGCCTAGTAAAGGAACCGGTTTCAACGACCTCGATGCACACACTCAAAGAACCAAATTATTGTTCTAACGACAATTATTTTCAGCAATTATGGATGTTACGCTACAATCCGATTGGTAAACTATTTAACTGCACTGTTTATGGAACAGATTACAAACAACGTTTAACTAATATGAATACAGAGTTAGAGCAATTGCGGACGAATCTACTTACCGCAAAATCATCCTAATAAGTAGCTGCAACTGATTAAGTATAAGTATTATCGACAAAAAAGAGCACAAATATGCTCTGTTTATGTATTAGGTGCGTTTATAATCATTGTTATAATCAGCTACTTATAATCTGGTATTGATAAAATATTTATAGATAATAGACCGCTAGTTGTACACCGATTAACGAAAATATTCCCGCCAATACATCATCAATCATTATCCCAAAACCGCCATGCACTTTGGCATCGAGCCAGCGAATAGGCCATGGTTTTACGATATCAAAAAAGCGAAATAGTACAAAACCAAGTGCTAACCACATAAAACCTAAAGGCGCTGCAATCATGGTGATCATCAAGCCAACTACTTCGTCCCATACAATTGCACCATGGTCATGTACGCCCATATCTTTAGCTGCTTTGCCACAAATATAGAATCCAGCGAGCATGCTAATACAGGTAATGATAAGGTAATTAGTTAAGCTTAACTGTTGCATGAGTAGCACGATGGGAACAGCGGCTAAAGTACCAAAAGTACCTGGTGCTTTTGCCGCTTTACCGCTGCCAAAGCCTAATGCCAAAAAGTGAATTGGATTGGCTAAAGACAGTTTTTTTACGAATTTATCTTGGGTTAATAGTCTCATAGTACTTCAATTAAAAATGCACAAAGCCACGTGAAATTGGGTTAAATTCTAGCCCATTTTCTACTAGTTTTAATTTATCACCTGCACTGATTTGGCCAATTTTAACAAATTTTACACCAGCATGAATTAACGCTGTATCAATTGCGCCACGTTGAGACTCAGGAACCGTAAACAATAACTCGTAGTCTTCACCACCAGTAAGTGCATAACTTAATGCATCTTCATGGCTGAGATTGGCTTTAATTGAGTTTGATAACGGAATTTGATTCACATCGATGACGGCGCCCACTTTTGATGCCGTTAATATATGCCCAATGTCAGACATTAAGCCATCTGATAAATCGATAGCACTGGTGGCGAGTGTACGAAGCGCTTGGCCTGCTAAAACACGAGGCGTTGGGTAATAATGGCGATTAATTAGATATTCTTTATCTTCAGTGTTAACTGTTTTGACTCCTCTGAGGATATCAAGACCTAAAGCTGAGTCACCTAATGTGCCTGTCACATAAACCCAATCACCTATTTTTGCACCATCACGGGTTAATGCAGTGCCTTTAGGAACTTGGCCATTAATCGTAATACTGATACTGCGAGGTCCACGTGTAGTATCACCACCAATTAAGGCAATACCATAATATTCTGCAATCTCGAACAGGCCTTCACTGAAATGTGCTAACCAAGGCTGGTCAACATCAGGCAAGGTCAACGCTAAGGTAAACCAGGCAGGTTCAGCTCCCATTGCGGCGAGGTCAGAAAGGTTAACCGCTAACGATTTATAACCTAAAGCATGAGCAGGAATGTCTGCTAAAAAGTGGACGTTTTCAACAAGGGTATCACAAGAAATCGCTAACGATTTATTGTCTGCAGGATTCACTAACGCACAGTCATCGCCGATGCTTAACTCAACATCGCGCCTTTTTAGGCCTTTATTGCGGAAGTAATGTTCGATGAGTTGGAATTCTTTCACATTCAGTCTGGTACGGTAAACCGTCCACCTTAATTTTGAAACAATTGATAACAAATGAAAACGGTATCCGAAGATACCGTTCTGGTGTTACTTATGCTTCACTAACTTATCAAGCAAGCCGTTGACAAATTTGTGACTATCTTCAGCACCAAACGCTTTCGCTAACTCGATACCTTCGTTAATCGCCACTTTAAACGGCACATCTTTACGGAAGGTCAACTCATAAGTTGCCAGACGCACAATGGCTTTTTCTACTGGTGATACTTCTTCAAACTTACGATCAAGATGCGGCTTTAACAGCTCATCAATTTGCGATGTTTTTGATGCTACACCAGTTAACAACTCACGAAAATAAGCGACATCAACACCGTCAGTGTTCTGTTCAGTTAAAAACTCATGTTCTACGTCAGCAACTTTGTTTTGACTTAACTGCCATGAATAAATGGCTTGAACGGCTAAACGGCGGGCCTTACGGCGCTCTGAAGGTTTCATACTTTTCCTACTATTACAGCTGTTGTTCTAGTTGTTGCAGTACATTAACCATTTCAAGCAAACTAAGGGCTGCTTCGCCACCTTTGTTACCTGCTTTAGTACCTGAACGCTCAATAGCTTGTTCAATGGTATCTGTAGTTAATACACCGAATGAAACAGGAAGATCATACTCTAATGCAACTTGTGCAAGACCTTTGTTACATTCACCAGCAACAAATTCAAAATGAGGTGTACCGCCACGAATGACAGCACCTAATGCAATGATACCGTCAAACTTTCCACTTGCAGCCACACGTTTTGCAGCAAGTGGTAATTCAACTGCACCAGGTACGCGAACAACAGTAATGTTGTCGTCACTGACCTGGCCGAAACGCTTTAATGTGTCTATTGCACCATCAAGCAGACTTTCAACTAAAAAGCTATTGAATCGCGATATTACGATCGCCACTTTGGCATTTTTCGCTTCGATATTACCTTGAACTACGTTCATTCTATCTTACCTAAATTAGCTAAAGCACCCGGCTCGGGGCAAAAAGAGGCGTTATGATATCACAGCCAAAAGCCCTGAGCGCTATGCAATTAATGAATTTGTTAAATTTACCATCAGCCAAAATTATTCAGCTATATAATCAGTCACTTCTAAACCGAAACCAGACAGTGAATGATAACGTTTTGGCGAACTGAGTAAACGCATAGTGCTGACACCTAAACTCGACAGAATTTGCGAGCCTACGCCAACACGACGAGATGTTCCTTGCCACATAGCTGGCGCTGGAGATTGACCATTGTCTTCAGCTTCAAACGCTTTTACTTTGGCCAATAAATTACTCGTATGTTCATCATTACCCAATAACACTAAAACACCACCTTCTGAAGCTATCCGCTCCATGGCTTTTTCTAATGGCCAACTGCGCTTTTGATCACGTTCCGAATGCAGTAAATCATTGAAGGTATTTTGTAAATGCACACGCACCAAACAATTTGGTTTTACGTCATCTTTAATCAAGGCGTAGTGTAGTTGATTATCGATAGTGTCTCTGAAGGTCACCATAGTAAACTCACCAAAACGAGTCGGTAATTTACACTGAGCTTCGCGTACAACCGTGGTTTCATTCGTATTACGGTATTCAATTAAGTCGGCAATAGTACCGATTTTAATCCCATGCTTTTCACTGAATATTTCTAAATCGGGACGGCGCGCCATGGTGCCATCTTCGTTTAAAATTTCAACAATCACACCAGAAGGCTCACAGCCAGCTAAGCGTGCTAAATCACAACCGGCTTCAGTGTGACCAGCACGTATTAATACTCCGCCCTCTTGTGCCATCAACGGAAAAATATGCCCAGGTTGCACTAAATCAGAGGCTTTGGCGTCTTTGGCAACAGCAGCTTGTACAGTCACTGCACGGTCATGAGCAGAAATACCTGTTGTGACTCCAGTAGCCGCTTCAATTGACACGGTAAAATTCGTCGAGAACTGGGCATTATTATTAGTAACCATTAAAGGCAAATTAAGCTGCTGACAACGCTCTTTGGTCATTGTTTGGCAAATTAATCCACGGCCATAGGTTGCCATGAAGTTGATTGCTGCTGGCGTCACTTTATCAGCGGCCATGATCAAATCACCTTCATTCTCTCTGTCTTCATCATCCATCAAGATAACCATCTTACCTTGACGAATATCTTCAATGATTTCTTCTATGCTATGTAGCGCCATTGTCAGACCTTTATTTAGTAAGTGTTTGATTTAAAATTTAGGTATTAAATCTACTGGTATTGCGAATTATGTATAGAGTAAAAATGCTGTTTTACTGTCGCAATTAACGTAAAAATTGTCGCGTTTAACGTAAAAAACCTGATTTAGCGAGTAATTCCATGGTCACGCCCGATGAAGGCTGCACATGGTTAGCTTCCGGTTGCATTAAACGCTCTAAATAGCGCGCGATTAAATCGACTTCGATATTGACACTATCACCTACTTTTAGATCCACCAGCGTGGTTTCACCAGCAGTGTGAGGCACAATCGTTAATCTAAAACGAGCGCCATCAACTTCATTAACGGTCAGGCTAACACCATCGATGGTGATCGAGCCTTTGTGAGCAATATAGCGACTTAATTGAGCTGGTACCGATAACCAAAACTCGAGTGCCTTGCCTCTGTAAGCGCATTGCTCAACTTTGGCAATGCCATCAACGTGTCCACTCACCATGTGTCCACCCAATCGAGTGGTTGCCGTAACCGCTTTCTCTAGATTAACTTTCTGACCTACTTGATAATGACTAAAGCCCGTTAAGTCAACGGTTTCTGCCGATATATCAGCAACGTAACCATCACATAAACGCTCAACAACGGTCAAACACACGCCATTGGTTGCAATACTATCACCTAGCTTTACGTCGGTTAAATCCAACTTACCACTGGCAACCGTTAAGCGGATATCGTTACCTTTACGATCAATTTTACGTAATGTGCCAAGGGCTTCGATTATTCCAGTAAACATAATGACTCACTTTTTGCTGTTAAACTTTGCTGTTGCTCAGGTTTTAGCCATAGCAACTCGCACATTAATAGGGTTGATTATATCTGAGGATATAACGCTTATCTTGTCCTACGTTACGTTCATCAATTAGTAGCAGTGCAGGCGTTTGTTCCATTGTACTGTAATCAGGTAACTGCAACATATTACGTCCATGGCTACCGAGGATTTTAGGCGCTTGATAAAGCACTACCTCGTCAACGAGCCCTTGGGCGACAAATGCCCCCGCTAAAGTGGCCCCCGCTTCAACTAAAACAGAATTAGCATGCTGACCTAAATACGTTAGCAAGGCTAACAATGGAATTCTGCCCGACGAGTCACACGTTAACTGAAGAAAAGATACATGTTCTGGAAATTCTGCCTTGACGCTTTCGGGATAATGGCAACCAGAAACCAGTAAAATAGGACTTTGAATTGAAAATATTTGCTGTGTTGCGGTTAATCTTGCGCGACTGTCTAGCACAACCCTTAAGGGTTGAAAAAATTCATCTTTTGTATGACGAGTGGTTAACTCACCTAGCGTCTCATAGCGCACATTAAGGCTAGGATCATCGACAAGAATGGTTTCAACACCAGTGATTAATGCACAGTGGCTAGCACGGTATTTTTGCACATCAGCTCTTGCTGCACTGCCGGTAATCCACTTTGACACTCCATTAGACAAGGCCGTTTTACCGTCTAAGCTGGCGGCTATTTTGACGGTTATCCAAGGAAGCCCTGTTTTCATCCGTTTCATAAAACCTAGGTTAAGGTCATAGGCCTGTTCGCAGAGCAATCCAACATCAACCTCAACACCAGCCTCACGTAATAGGGTAATCCCGCGGCCAGACACTTCAGGATTTGCATCGGTCACTGCGACCACAACTCTGGCAACTTTGGCGTTAATTAAGCCTAAAGCACAAGGTGGTGTGCGACCATAATGGCTACAAGGTTCAAGAGTGACATACGCGGTGGCACCTTCAGCAGACAAGCCATTATCATGCACCATTTTCAGCGCATTAACTTCGGCATGCCCTTGGCCCGCACGTTGATGATAACCTTCACCAATAATCTTATTCTGATAAACAATGACACAACCGACACAAGGATTTGGCCGTGTTGTATAACGGCCTTTCTCGGCAAGGGCGATGGCACG
>NZ_PJAP01000456.1:0-4674 GCF_002836795.1 Shewanella sp. 11B5
AAAATCATCTAATTATGCAATTAATTTTAATTAAGCATTCCCATTAAGTAATTAATGATCCACTACTTGTTTAGTTTGATTGCCACCACAATAACAAAAAATATGTAAACAGTCGTTTGACTTTGATTGACGTTAACGTTAACAGGACGTAAAGTTAACCCATCTTGCATTGGCGAACGCCAGTGTGTTGTCCATATACATTGAAGGTGTAGGAAGGAAAACCTATGAAAGTATTGGTGCCTGTTAAACGCGTAGTTGATGCCAATGTGAAAGTCAGGGTAAAAGCTGATAACACAAATGTTGATACGACCAACCTTAAAATGGCGTTAAACCCATTTTGCGAAATAGCGGTAGAAGAAGCTGTTCGCCTCAAAGAAGCTGGCATTGCCACTGAAGTTGTAGTGGTAAGTGTTGGCCCTAAAGCGGTGCAAGAACAATTAAGAACCGCAATGGCACTGGGTGCCGACCGAGCGATTCATATTGAGACCGATGAAGAGTTAGTGCCTCTTTCGATTGCTAAGCTGTTAAAGGCTGTGCAAGAAAAAGAGCAAGCACAACTCGTTATTTTTGGTAAGCAGTCAATTGACGGCGACAATAACCAAACGGGTCAAATGCTCGCAGCATTAACTGATATGCCACAAGCGACATTTGCATCAGAAGTCAAAATTGATGGTGACATGATTACGGTTACTCGTGAAATCGATGGCGGACTACAAACGCTGAAAATGCCTTTGCCTGCGATTGTGACGGTAGACTTACGTTTGAACGAACCTCGTTATGCTTCATTACCTAATATTATGAAAGCTAAACGCAAACCATTAGAGATTATGGCCGCGGCTGATCTTGGTGTGAGCTTAAGAGCGCATCAAACAGTACTTAGCGTCACTCCTCCTGTTGAGCGTAAAGCGGGCATCATGGTGTCTTCTGTTGAAGAGTTAGTTGATAAGTTAAAAAATGAAGCGAAGGTGATCTAATATGACCATTTTAGTATTAGCAGAACACGATAATGTTAGCTTGAAAACTGACACGGCGAAAGTGGTTAGCGCTGCAGCAGCCATTGGTGGTGATATTCATGTGCTGGTTGTTGGTGCAGATTGTTCTGCCGCGGTGAGTGCAGCACAAAGTCTAGCGGGTGTGAGTAAAGTATTAGTGGCAGATGCCGCTCAATATGGCGCTCAATTAGCTGAAAACGTATCAAAATTAGTGGTTGAAATTGCGGCTGATTACGAACATATTTTAGCGGCGGCAACCAGTATAGGTAAAGATACATTGCCTCGCGTAGCAGCATTATTAGACGTTGCTCAGATATCTGAAGTGATTGAAGTTGTAAGCAGTGACACTTTTGTACGCCCTATTTATGCGGGTAATGCACTTGCGACTGTGCAAAGCTTAGATGCTAAAAAAGTCATGACAGTGCGCTCTAGTGCATTTGATGTTGTAGCATCAACAGGCAGTGCTGAAGTCGTTAACTTAAGCCAAGCAATAGATTCAAAAACTGAGTTTGTTTCTCAGTCACTCACTGAATCTGCCCGTCCTGAACTCGGCAATGCAGGCATTATTGTGTCTGGTGGTCGTGGTATGGGCAGCGGTGAAAACTTTGCTATTTTAGAACAACTCGCCGATAAGTTAGGCGCAGCAGTAGGTGCATCACGTGCAGCGGTTGACGCAGGGTTTGTACCTAACGACTTGCAAGTAGGCCAAACAGGTAAGATTGTCGCCCCTAACTTGTACATTGCAGTGGGTATTTCTGGCGCGATTCAGCATCTTGCTGGTATGAAAGATTCAAAAGTGATTGTGGCCATTAACAAAGACCCTGAAGCCCCTATTTTTCAAGTAGCGGATTATGGTTTGGTTGCCGACTTATTTGAAGCGGTACCGGCATTGAATAACCTCGTTTAATCTGACGTTAACTCGTTAGGTGGGAAGTTGATTAAGTTAGTTTTTTCAATCGACTTTAAAGCACGATTATACGTTTTGTTATTCGATTAAAAGGTTTCTACCTATACGGTAGAAACCTTTTTTATTGGGCTAGTCTCGGATTTAGCCTTAGTTTTAGTACTGATTTTGATGATAACGTTAAAAAATTCAGTTCAAATATCGACGGTTTGATGCGGTTGCCGTTTTTGTGTCCATTACATTAGTGTGCATTTGATTTAAAAACGTTAAACTAATGCTGTTCAATTGTTGTTTAAATTGGCGTTGTTGTTATTTGTGGTTCTGTTTAGTGCTTTTTACTGGCGCAGAATATGCGATTTATGATTGTATGTTCGCGTTGTTTGTCAGGAGCTTTATGTACAAACAACAAAAGTAGAGGTGCGTTGCATAAAAGTCATGTTGAATTGGGTGATGCCAATAATTCGACATAAAAGGATGCAATGCCGAAATAAATGGGGTTATCAGCTTCATTTGTTGGGGCAGTTCTCGAAAGGGACTGCACTGTCATAGTGTTTTTATCAACTTGATAAAAAGAATGATATTCATATTAAATGGATATTGCTGTGGAGTGCTACTAGTTAAGTTAACGCATACACTTTCTGTGTATGTTTAGCCTTATTTCTAGTTTTTTCTCCATTCGTATCCAACGAAGAAATAATTAAATTATGATAATAAGTTATGCCGATTCGGCACTTTCTGTTTTGCCACCACTTGTGGCTATTACTCTGGCCATTTTAACTCGTAAAGTATTGCTCTCTTTAGGAGTAGGCATTGTTTTTGGCGCCTTATTACTAACCGATTTCTCATTGGTTAGCAGCGGCGAATATATCTTAAATACCGCTAGCCAATTAGTTTGGAAAGACGCAGCGCTGAATAGTTGGAATGTGTACATTTTAGGCTTTTTGATTGTGCTGGGCATGATCACAGCATTGATCACCGTTAGCGGCTCAGCCCGTGCTTTTGCTGATTGGGCTAAATTGCGTATTCGAAATAAACGTGATGCCAAGTTAATGACCATGTTTTTAGGCTGCGTAGTGTTTATTGATGATTACTTTAACAGTTTAGTCGTCGGCTCGATTTCACGTCCAATTACTGACCGCTACCATATTTCGCGTGCCAAATTGGCTTATATTCTTGATTCCACCGCCGCACCAGTGTGTGTTATTTCTCCCGTGTCTAGCTGGGGGGCATACATTATCGCATTAATTGGCGGTATTTTAACTGCCCATGGATTTACCGATTCTGGCCATTTGAGTGTCTTTATTCAAATGATCCCAATGAACTTTTATGCCATTTTCTCGTTATTATTATTACTGTGTGTAGCAACGTTTAGCTTAGATGTAGGCCCAATGCGTCAGCATGAATTAAACGCGCTGCGTGGTAATTTGTTTGATGAGTCAAAAGGTCAACCACCTGGCGCAGTCACCGACTTACCTGAAGCCGATACCGGTAAAGTGATTGGCTTGTTTTTACCTATTGCGGTATTGGTGTTCGCGACAGTGTATTTTATGGTTTCAAGTGGCGCCGACGTGCTAGCAACCAAAGACTTACCGTTTAATGTACTCGGTGCATTTGAGAATACCGATGTTAGCTCGTCACTATTTTTTGGCTCTGTAATTGGTCTTATTGCAACACTCATTCTTGCGATTCAGCAAAAAGTTGATTTGTCTATGTTACTCAAAGGAATGTCGGTTGGTGCGCGATCTATGTTACCAGCCATTTACATATTGCTTTTTGCATGGACAATTTCGAGTGTGATTGGTCAGCTTGAAACCGGTAAATATATGGCAAGTTTAGCCACTGACAATATTCCATTTGCCTTACTCCCTGCAGTGTTATTCTTGTTAGCGGGTATTACCGCATTTTCAACTGGCACAAGTTGGGGCACGTTTGGGATTATGTTGCCTATTGCCGCAGACATGGCGATGGGAAGTGATAGCACCATGATGTTGCCAATGTTGGCTGCGGTGTTATCTGGTGCGGTATTTGGCGATCATTGTTCGCCCATTTCTGACACCACCATATTGTCGTCAACCGGTGCCAGTTGCCATCATATTGATCACGTTGTTACTCAACTGCCGTATGCCTTAATTGCTGCTTTAATTAGCTTGGTCGGTTACACCGTATTAGGTTTTACTGGCTCATTAATCGCAGGGTTAGTTTGCTGTAGCGTGTTGTTTGTCATCAGCATTGTGATATTACACTTTTGGGCTAAGAAGTAATTTCTTAAACTAAGCCCTAGTGTATGTAGGTAAATGTCCAATTTAAGCTGTGATGGAAATGCCGTACTCATAACGAATACGGCATTTTTGTTTGTCGTTGTCATGTTAAAACAGTTACTATATGCAACATAAACAGACCAACTATTAGGACGCATAATTTTGGCGCAACTGTACTTTTATTATTCGGCAATGAATGCCGGTAAATCGACTTCATTACTACAGTCTTCTTATAATTACCGCGAGCGCGGGATGCATACTTTAGTGATGACGGCATCGATAGACAATCGTTATGGTGTCGGCAAAGTGTCATCACGTATCGGCATCGAAACCGAAGCGCAGGTGTTCGGTAGCACTGATAATTTAATAGAGTTAATTTCGACGTCGAATGATGAGCAAAAAATTCACTGCGTATGAATGGTTGAAGTTAAGTTTTAAATTAAAGAAAAAGTTAGGCAGATACCACAGGTTGTTGATAATCTTGATCTTCAAGATTTGTGTAATGGCTTTCTAAATGTTT
>NZ_PJAP01000457.1:0-4667 GCF_002836795.1 Shewanella sp. 11B5
CAGTAAAAAGTGGCTAATGGCTAAGTTTTCATTTGAGCATTCGTTTGAGATCGACACATTAAAGCGCTTAATTGCACAACATCAACACCAATTTAGGCATAAGTCGTTAGCGGATTTGTATTATCGAGGCGAAAAATTATCGGTAACTGCCATTGAACTTGGGCAGCAACAACAACCTTGCCCTACGGTGTTATTTGTTGGTGGGGTGCATGGTGTTGAGCGTATTGGTGCACAAGTGGTGTTGGCTTTTTTAGACAGCTTACTCAACCGGTTACCTTGGGATACTCATTTACAGCAATTACTCAAACATGTACGTTTAGCCTTTGTACCTGTGGTCAACCCGGTTGGCTTTTTGCGTGGCAGCCGAGGTAATGGCAATAATGTTGATTTAATGCGTAATGCACCCATTGATTCAGATGAAGACGTGACCTTTTTTGTTGGCGGTCAGCGACTGTCACCGCGCTTGCCTTGGTATCGTGGTCAAAACGGCATGGAGCTAGAAACCCATGCATTAGTGAACTATGTGCAACAATTACAGCAACAAAGTAGCAGTGTCATTGCCTTAGACGCTCATTCTGGTTTTGGTTTGTTAGACCATGTGTGGTTTCCTCATGCGCATACTCGGCAACCTTTTGCAGGCATAGGTTATATTTATCATTTAATGCAGTTATTCGAAAAGGGTTACCCTCATCATGGTCATTATCGGTTAGCGCCACAAAGTCATTTTTATCGCACTCATGGTGATATTTGGGATTATTTAGTGGCAAATAATGCCAGCGAAAAACCGTTTATTCCATTAACGTTAGAAATGGGATCGTGGGCTTGGGTTCGTAAAAATCCGCGACAGCTATTTAATTTTTCCGGTTATTTCAATCCACAGAAAACACATCGACATCAACGTATTTTAAGGCGTCACGTGGTATTAATGCAGTTCATTATCGATGCGGCTTATGCGCAAATTATTGAACAAATAAAGCCTAAACAGCTGACACAATTGACTCAACAAGCGAATCGCTTTTGGTCTAAAAAAGCTAAATGAGGCTATGTGAGGATAAGCAATGACCACCTTAGTTTTGCTTAGAGGATTAATGCGTGACAGCCGCCATTGGTATGGTTTTGATCAGCGTTTAGCTCAACAAGCTGTGAATGTTATTAGCGTCGATTTACCGGGTAATGGCCTGTTAGTTAATCAGTCTAGCCCAGGTGAAATGCAAGATTATTGTGATGCGGTGTGGCAACAAATCGATGACGCCTTGCTAAAACAGGGCATGCTACCAAGCCAAGTTAAGGTGGTATTGGTTGGGTTGTCTATGGGAGGTATGCTGGCGCTAACGATGGCGGCTCAGTGTCGCTCGCGAGTTAAGCATGTGGTGTTAATTAACAGCAGTGCGGCTAACTTGTCACCTTGGTATAAACGATTCCAATACTTAGGGTTAATGAGATCATTGGTGGCTGTGCTCGCGAGGGCTTTACGTGTCAGCTTGTCGAATCAAGTGGATAATGACAAAAGCCATTGGCTAGAGGCAACGGTATTAGATTTTACCAGCAGGCATTTGGGTCAAAGTATTGAAGTGATTAATGCTTGGAGCTTACTAAGGTTGCAATGCCATACATCATTTATTAATGGATTACGCCAATTGTACGCCTCGGCCCGTTTTCACAGTCCTATATTGAATGACATACCGGTTAGCGTGATTGTCGCCAATCAAGATAAGTTAGCTCATCCCAAATGTAGCGAACAGTTAGCGGTATTTTATCAAACACAATTACATAAAATAGATGATTGCGGCCACGATGCCAGCCTTGATCAACCACAACAATTACAACAACTATTGCTGGATATTATTCATTAGGGCTTATTCGTTAGGGCCTATTCATTAGGGCTTATTCATTAAGACGGTTCCATCAAGGCTCATAGAATATTGCTTCTTGAATAGAAAGTACTGAGTCGAGAGTACTAAATAGGAAAGTACTTAGTAGCGATTAGTCATTCAATCATTCAATCATTCAATCCGTCACTCTAGCTTGCTTGCCATTTTTTAATGTCTTGCTGCCAAGCATTAGCGGTAAAGTCGATAAAGGCTCTGACGACGGTTTGCTGATAACTACGCGACAAATAAACCGCCCACAACGTTTTACCCGGCACAGTGATGTTGGGCAGCACTTCAAGCAATTCACCTTGTTCAAGATAGTGGTTAGCTAAATCAGTCGGCAAGCACACAATGCCGTTGCCACGTAATGCCGCATTGATCAATACGCCCATGTCATTGGCCTGTAAATTACCGCTCACATCAAGTAAACAGGTTCGAGACTCATCGATTATCTCCCAACGTGGTTGGCTTGAGTGGCGTAAACAGTTGTGTTGCAATAAGTCGTTGGCTGACAATATGGCTGAATGTTTAGCGAGATAGTCAGATGATGCGCAAATGACACTGTCGATATGCATTAAGCGTCTAGCAATTAAGCTTTCATCTGGTTGGTGGGTATAGCGCAGCGCAATATCAACTCTGTCATTAACCAATTGCGATACATTGTCAGACAATAACAGCTGAATATTAACTTGAGGATGTTGCTGGCAAAAAGCCTCAACTACGTCATACAGTTTGTGTTGCCCAAGCCCAATAGGTGAGGCGATCCGGATACTGCCAACCAGTTCAGTATTATGACTATTAGCACGGCCTTCCATTGCCGTGACTTCACTTAAAATGCGTTGGCAGTAATTAAGCGCTTCTTCGCCTTGCAAAGTTAAGCTGACTTGACGGGTTGTACGATGTAATAAGCGTAAACATAACCATTGCTCCACTTCTTTAATGTGCCGTGAAACCTGTAAGCGGCTTAAACCCAATTGCTCTGCTGCCAACGTAAAGCTGCTGCAGCTTGCGACTTCGACAAAGCTGCGAATGGCTGAAATTTTGTCCATTATTTTATCCTATGGTGAAATATCACTCTTTACTACTCACCGCTATATTAATGCTCTAATCAGCAGGCGTTATCGGCATCGACTTTATTGTCATATCTGTTTAGGTTGCTTTTATGGTCTAAAAAATAGGGGTTAATCTTTTTTGTATCCCAATATGAAACAATTAAGCGCAATAATCGATATTTATCTCCAAAAAATTACCCACTAAACTAGCTCCATTGATAACTAATAGAGCGAGACACAAAATGAAATTAGCAGTATTAGGCGCAACAGGTTGGATTGGTGGCACTATCATGCAACAAGCGATAAGCAGAGGCCATGAAGTGGTTGCCATAGTGCGCGACGCCAGCAAAGTCACTCAAGATGTGGCCGTACGTACGCTTGATTTAACCACTATGACAAGCGATGCCATCGCTAGCGCATTTGCCGATGTTGATGTTGTTATAGCGTCAATCGGTGGCCGTGCCGCACAAAACCATCAAGTAGTAGCGCAAACCGCTAAGCAATTATTGCAACACTTGCCTAAAGCTGGCACACCGCGTTTGTTGTGGGTTGGCGGTGCAGGTAGCTTAGAAGTCGCACCAGGCGTGACGTTAGTATCAACACCAGAGTTTCCTGAAGATTATAAAGCCGAAGCCATCGCCCAAGGTGAAGCACTAGCCGTGTTCCGTGATACAGATTCTGCTATCGAGTGGACTTACGTTAGCCCTGCAGCGATTATCTTCCCTGGCGAGTCAGAAGGACCGTACCGTTTAGGCGGCGATTCATTTTTTACCGATGCACAAGGCCAAAGCCGAGTATCAGTAGCAGATTACGCCAAAGCCATGCTCGATGAAGCCGAAAATGCTAAGCATATTAATCAACGTATTAGCGTTGCTTACTAAGTGATATTGGGTAGGTGATTAATCGAAACAGGCCTAAACGGCCTGTTTTTTTTATGCTTTATCCGGTGCATAGGTGGTTATATCGATTAGGCAAACAATGGTTGAATTTGTATTAGGCCATAGCCGTTACTCGGTAAGATTTGAGCGTATTTTATTCAAAAATCATACTGGGTTATCAGTTACAGGCTATGTGATTTGAGCTTGTTTTAAAGCGTTTTTGGCTGAAAGTGTATTTAAGGTATGGCCTACGGCCACTAACGTCGTGGCGCTTCACCCACACCAGACCAAAAGGAAACCAACGGCTGTTCCCTCTTGGATCACCCAGCCGCCACATCAAAATTATCTGAAAAGCGATAATTTCGCGACGTGGTCTGATCCAGCTTTTAACTTCGTCTGAGTGTTCTTCGGCCTTATTTGAAAATGCTAACGCTTCAGATGGGGCGTCCCTTCCCCTCCAAAGCTAGCCAGACATCCATGTCTGGGCTCACGCCATTTTCTTCAACGGCCTCAAGTTCAGAGTTGAATTTAGATATTTTTAAGTCAAAAACCAACTCGTTTTTGCTCCAAAGCTACTTAGAACCAAAGCTCTATTTAACAATGCTTACCTTTGTTTTCCATACAAAAATCTAATTGATATTACTCTTTTACCGATGCCATTCTTACTGCCTAGATTGCATAATCTACTGAACTGGTTTTATATGCAGGTATAATGAGATTTGGCTTAATTTAAATCAAACAACTCATTAAGCCAGCCTAAAGTCGTAACGTAGGCTTAATTAGAAAACTATAATTAGTTGATAATATTGAAAATAAATTTTTCGCTTATTTTTTTTAACGACATTAACGCGCAAGCTCGTTTTGTT
>NZ_PJAP01000458.1:0-4663 GCF_002836795.1 Shewanella sp. 11B5
GCTGTTGCGGCTGCATTGCCACCACGTTGCTCACCGCTTTGCTTTTGAGTACCACCAGCACTGTCTTCTTCACCCGCCTGATATTCTATCGTCGGCTGAGTCATTTCATTGGTTTGTTGATTAATGATCTCAATAGGCGTGGGATCGGGGCGACCAGGGCGGAATTCAAGCGCAATAACAGACGTCCCCTTAGGAATGTCTTTCACTTCAACTTTATTTTGCACCCCGAATGCATACTTCATAGAGCCAGCAATTTGTTTAAACTTCATCACGTCCATTTCAGAGAACGCTAGCAACAACACGAAGAAACACATCAGCAACGACATTAAGTCTGCAAATGTGGCCAGCCACATAGGGGCGCCAGCGGGTGGACAATCACACTTGGCCTTAGCCATGAGTTACTCTCCGTCCGTTGTATCAATTTTTCGCAGACTTTCAGCCAAATAATTCTTCAAAAATCCTTCAATAACTCGTGGGTTCTGCCCATCTTGAATCGCTAAAACCGCATCCATAATTAAATTACGATTAAGCAATTCTTCGTTCATTCGTAATGATAATTTATCCGCCATCGGGATGGCGATCATGTTGGCAATCACCGCACCATAGAGAGTCGTTAACAATGCCACTGCCATTGAAGGGCCAATGGATTTGGGGTCATCCATGTTAGATAGCATCGCCACTAAACCAACCAAAGTACCAATCATGCCCATTGCAGGTGCCACATCGCCCATGGCTTTAAAAATACCCACCCCGGTTTTGTGACGCTCTTCAGTTAATGCAATGTCTTTTTCTAATGCGTTGCGCACCACATCACCGTCATGGCCATCAACTAACATATCAACGGCTTTTTGCATAAAGGTGTTGGTAATAACCGCTTCTTCTAATGCTAAAAAACCGCCTTTACGGGCAGCATCAGCCATGGTGACAGCTTGTTCTATCAAGTCTTCAGGTTTATCTAATTTAAACATGAAGGCTTTCATACCAATCTTTATTGCACCTAAAAATTGCTTTAGGTTAAATTTCATCATCACCACAAATAAAGAGCCTGCCACAACAATCAAAATTGACGGTACATCGATAAATAATCCGATACCACCACTGGTGATCATTGCACCAATAATAAATGCAAAAGCACCGATAATACCTATTAGGGTAGCTAAATCCACAACCTCTCCTCAATCGCAGTCATTACGCTGCTTATTTGTGCTACTTCCACCGTGCTGTTAGCGCACGTTATACGACCCGAATAATCCGTCAGCATTTTGTGTTGATAACAATGCCCATCGTTATGTATTACAGCAAAAGTTTCAATACTATTTTTCGCTAGTAATGTTAAATCATGACTTGTTATCGGACAAACTTGGCTCAAGTTTAGCTTGTTTTTGTACATTCTAAACAAAATTCAATAACAAAGCGTGCTGTTGAGCAAATAACCAGCGACTGTATTTGACCGATACGCTGGGCTGATATACCTTGTCACACGCTGAATGAAAGGAATATAACTCGTGGCTAAAAAACCTGAAAATCTCAGTTTTGAACAATCATTAACTGAACTTGAAACCATTGTTGCTCATTTGGAGCAAGGTGAAGTGTCGCTGGATGATGCACTTAAACAGTTTGAGCGCGGCATTAAGTTAGTTCGTCAAAGCCAAGCCAAACTTGAGCAAGCACAGCAAAAAGTCTCTATCTTATTAAATGAAGATGATGCCGAATTAGCGTCGTTCACTGTAGAAAGTGAATAATCGTCAACATAGTGTGTATTGAATAATAGGTATTGATACGTGTTAGCTGAAGCAATAACAACATACCAAAATCGCGTTAATGGAATTCTTAACCAACATTTAACGCTGCTCGATGACGCTGCACCAGATTTAAAAGCAGCGATGCTGCATGGCGCGCTATTGGGCGGGAAACGCATAAGACCATTTTTGGTCTACAGTGTAGGTGACATGTTAGGTGTTAACATTAATGCACTTGATAAAGCCGCTGCTGCCATTGAGTGTATTCATGCCTATTCGTTAATACACGATGACTTACCGGCAATGGATAACGATGCTCTTCGTCGTGGCCAACCTACTGTGCATATTGCATTTGACGAAGCCAATGCTATTTTAGCCGGTGATGCATTGCAAACATTGGCTTTTGAAATTATCACAGCCCCTTGTAATGATTTACATCCGAAGCAACAACTGGCGATGGTCAGAGTACTCGCGAAAGCATCAGGCTATCAAGGTATGTGTGGTGGGCAAGCGATTGATTTGAGTGCAACAGATCACAATATAAATTTAGACCGATTAACCGAATTACATAATAAAAAAACCGGAGCGTTAATCAGTTGTGCGGTTGAGCTTGCCTTAATTGCTGCTGACGTACCCGATGAGCATTACAAATTAATGATGAAATATGCCCATACGCTTGGGCTAGCTTTTCAAGTGCAAGATGATATTTTAGATATTACCGCTAGCACCGAAGAGCTAGGCAAACCACAAGGCAGCGATCAGCAATCGAATAAAAGCACTTTCCCGAAACTATTAGGTCTCGATGGTGCCAAAGCCTGTGCAGAACAACTAATACAAGATGCACTATCAGCGCTGACTAAATTACCATACAATAGCCAGTTAATTGCAGACTTCGCCCACTACATTATTGAGCGAAGATTATAATAAAGAGTCAGACAATCTCGCTATGAGCTTCGATATTTCTAAATTTCCAGTACTAGCGAAAGCTAATACACCAGAAGAATTAAGGAAGTTACCTCAAGGTTTACTTCCACAAGTGTCTGATGAACTCAGACAGTTCTTACTTCAGTCTGTTGCTATTTCTAGCGGACATTTTGCTTCTGGCCTAGGCACAGTTGAATTAACTGTGGCACTTCATTATGTCTACAATACCCCATTTGATCAGTTAGTTTGGGATGTAGGGCATCAAGCTTATCCACATAAAATTCTTACCGATCGTCGTGAACAGATGCACACCATTCGACAAAAAAATGGCTTACATCCTTTCCCATGGCGTGAAGAAAGCCCATACGATACGTTTAGCGTGGGTCACTCTGGTACCTCTGTTAGTGCCGCATTAGGCATGGCGATTGCGGCAGGGAAAGAAGGTGTTGGTCGAAAAGTGGTTGCTGTAATTGGTGATGGTGCCATGACGGGGGGAATGGTATTTGAAGCCCTCAATCACGCTGGCGACTTGCACAATGATATGCTCGTGGTACTGAATGACAATGAAATGTCGATTTCTGAAAATGTTGGCGCACTGAATAATCATTTGGCGCAACTGATGTCAGGTCGTTTTTATACCACCATTCGAGAAAACAGTAAAAAGGTCCTTAAAGGGATGCCAGTCATTAAAGAAATGGCTAAGCGTACTGAAGAACACCTTAAAGGCATGGTTGTACCTGCAACGCTTTTTGAAGAGTTAGGGTTTAATTATATTGGCCCAATAGATGGCCATGATGTTGACTCGCTCGTTGAAACAATGCGAAATATGCGCAACCTCAAGGGTCCACAGATACTGCATATCATGACCAAAAAAGGTCGTGGTTACGAACCTGCTGAAAAAGATCCTATCGGTTGGCACGCGGTGCCTAAGTTTGATCCCAGCCAGTTTAGGAAACCGACAACTAAACCAGGTTTGCCTACGTTTTCACAAGTATTTGGTAAATGGTTATGCGACATGGCCGCAACAGACGACAAGTTAGTCGCTATTACGCCCGCTATGCGTGAAGGCTCAGGTATGGTTGAATTTTCACAACGATTCCCAAGCCAATATTTTGATGCTGCCATTGCCGAACAGCATGCAGTCACATTAGCAGCTGGTTTTGCCTGTGCAGGACTAAAGCCTGTAGTCGCTATTTATTCGACTTTTTTACAGCGCGGATACGATCAACTTATCCATGATGTGGCTTTACAACGTTTACCAGTATTATTCGCCATTGACCGTGGTGGCATTGTTGGTGCAGATGGCCCAACTCATCAAGGTGCATTCGATTTAAGCTTTATGCGCTGTATTCCGAATATGATTATTATGGCACCATCAGATGAAAATGAATGTCGCCAAATGCTCTATACCGGTTATTGCTATCAAGATGGGCCGACTGCAGTACGTTACCCTCGAGGTTTTGCTACAGGGGCGGAACAAATTGACACCATGACGATGATACCCATTGGTAAAGGGGTGTTAACCCGTCAAGGTCAAAAAATTGCTATTGTTAACTTTGGTACCACACTAGAGGCTGCTACCGATGCAGCTGAAAAACTGGATGCAACCATTGCCGATATGCGCTTTGTTAAGCCACTAGATTTAGGCTTGCTTGAACAACTTGCCAATAGCCATGATGTCATCGTTACCGTTGAAGAAAACGCGATTATGGGAGGTGCAGGCTCAGGAGTGATTGAAGCATTACACAAAATGCGGATTGTGAAACCTGTGTTACAGATTGGTTTACCTGATGAGTTTATTAAACACGGTGCACCTGATGAAATCACCGCAGAGTTGCAACTTGATGCCCAGGGTATTTTGGCGCAAATCCAAGCCTTTATGGCTTAATATTTAGCTATTCCTACTGGCAGATGATCAAAAAAGGACTGAAAATTCAGTCCTTTTTTGTGGCTAACATTCTAGTTATCATAGTGTCGGTAACTAGATGAATAGCACTATG
>NZ_PJAP01000459.1:0-4650 GCF_002836795.1 Shewanella sp. 11B5
TTCGTTACCAATGGGGCGGTTAAGTGCTTTCCAAACCCACCTCTTATCTGGGTTTCATCATGACAATCAAAGCACAGTACCGACAAATTGCTGATAGTGTTATTGCTTGGATTTTCATCTATATGATGTATCTGAACTCGCTTCCCCCTTTCTCGGCAAACACAACACGTCCGGTCTGACGTGAAAAGAATTTCAGCTGAAACATCAGGCGTGATTGCTTTTCTATTTTTTGGCACTATATCTCCCTCGAACCTAACGCTGCAAACACCGGCGCAGCTCCGCTGCATCCGAGTGCTTTGACTTGTTAGACTATCCCCTAAACTTCAGTTGCATCCGGGACATCATAGATATTATCTGTAATTTCACTCATTAAGCGATGATCTAAAAGGACTTGAAGGATAGTCCTTGCAGTTTCAGAACAAGGAACAATAGTATTGCTTGTGGAATCAAAATTAATACCCCAGCTTCTAGATGTGTTAACACGCATTAGGTTAGGTATAAAATTCGGATTATTGTAAATCCCTTTCTCTTCAATCACGCCCATTCGTCGTAGCTGTATTGAATTAGAACCTACATATTCAATAATTACCGAAATGTCGGTGAACAATCCACTAAATGAAGGTGAGGCTTGTAACTGGGTAAATGCTTCAACATATGCTTCGCGATGCTGCATTGATGATTCAAATCCACGTTTGTTTGCTATAAATATGGTGTTGTTAATTACATAGAAATCAAAATTTTTCTCAATTGAAAAACTATTATCTTCAACTCCAGCGAGCTCCCCATTAGAAAACACCATATTTATATATTTTTTGGGGTACGAAGTTTTCCATGTTGAAGTGGATCTCTTTACAGCATAAACAGTAATGCCATTTGAAATAAATTTTACAACATAACCTTTGGCACCTTTGAGATCTTTACTATCATCAATTCTATGCTCAGATTCCAAACGATCTATAAGTGTTTTCAACTTATTAAAATCAGTCGTATTTTGTTCGATAGTGAGGCAGCTACTTTCATTTGTCTGTGCAATATATGAATAAGGTGCATGCTCCGTAATTCTTGCAATCTCTATTTCAACAAACCCTTTTATTTGACTGTTTAATTCATTTTCAGTTTGAACATAAAAAGTTCTGAATCTTGCCGCTGAAGCGCTATCCTTAAAAACCCATAAATGTGGTATTGAACTAGAAAAATCAAATGATTTTAGTTGTTGAAAGTCAGATGTCATTGGCAGCCCCTTGTAATATAGAAATCTTGAATAGATTGGAATTGGTAGTATCCTGGAGTCAATACGCCTTTTTTCAATACTCTGACATCGCGTTCCTGTCCGTTTATTTGAATTTTTGCTTCGTACAACTTCCAGCCAAACATTAACAAAAGAGGGTTCATTATTATTTGCCCTGACTTGTAAGTAATGGCAAACATCCAAAATAGAAACACAGAAAAACCTAGTAGCTTTTCTGGAGCGTCATAACTTATTCCCATAAATGAAACGACATAGGGAAATACGTAATTAATAATATCGTTTGGAATTGTTTTCGAGCTTTTCACTTCACCTTCAAATGGGAAAGATATTTTCTTTAAAGAAAAGTTTGAAATGATAACTGAAACACACGTAACTAAAATGAAGGCCAAAGAAAGATATGGGTTGCTAAAGGGATTAAATGAACAGCTCCCTATGTCTGAAAGATCGCAAAATGACCTACTCCACCATGAAATAGGTATATCTTGCACAGCAAGAATCAGGGCCAACGGTAAATACGAGCCAATAAATATGATGAAACCTGACAGCAATCTAAATTGCATGATTATTAACCACTTGTGTATTCTCCGCGATATAGCTGGTCTGAACGCCTAACGTTTTAGTATTTGTGCGTTGCGCTGGTTGCATGGCACAAACCGCTTTTTGGACTTAGCCGATGTCGAGTCCAGGTTAATTGGTACGCTTTATGTTATAGAAATTTGCTTTTTTTGATGCTAGCTCTGAGCTGCAGAGCAGTTTTGAACTGAATATATGGTTTGATTTGCACGTGTTTCATTGAAATTCCCTTGTCATTATTGTGTTCCATCACATCTTTTTTAAGTCTAACTGATTCAATGAGGTAAATACACTCGGTTGAGCCAGAACTTGGCTCCGCGCAGCGGCTTAGTTCAACATTTGTATAGTGCGATCCATAGTCAGGAATTATTAAACCGTCGGTTTGATGCTAGCAGAGCGTTACGCCTGAAAACGGTCACGTTTTATGTGACTGCAGATCACCATCCTGCTATACATCTGTTGTCTTACTTTCTGGTTTTGAACATCTTAGTGGCTGAGGTATTTGTAGCTTTAATTGCGCTTTTGAAAGTCTTTAAAGTCTTATTAGAGTCATTCAATTCGTTGTTAAGCACCTCTATTACGTCAGCCCTTAAATCATTGAAACTACATAGGTAATCAATTGGTATTATATTTTCTGTTGGGTTGTAGTGATAATCTATTCCTTCCCACAATTTTTCAATAAGCTGAAAATATAGCTTTTCTAATCGAGCACTATTCGAGTCTGAGCTTATTACATAAAATTTATCCGTTGCTAGAACTAATTTTTTGTAATTTCAAGCATTTCCCTTCTGACGTGCAGTGCGTATTCTTCATTATATTCTTGTGATTTTATAAGCACTTTCTCTACTACATACATGCGTAAGTTGGCTATTTCACTTGTAATCTCAAGAATTACATCTCTTTTTTTATCCAATAGGTGTGTTCTTTTGCTACTCGAAGTTGCAACTAAAGCAGCAATAAATGCTGATAACACAATCGCTACTGGTGCTAGGTATGAAGTGAGAATGGCAGCACCAGAATTCTCTGTCTCGATGAATATCTGACAAACATCTAAGGTTTCTTTTACGCTCAATTGATTGTTCCTTTGTTATGCTAGCCACGTGATTTCAAGCCTCGAATGATATCTGAACGCCAATCCTTCTCATAGTTAAATTAACCGTGCCATATATGGACGTCTACCCCGTCATATGATCAGGCATGGATTCTTGCCTGATTTATTATTTCAGGTATGGAAAAATTCGATGAGTAATATATGAAGGGGTTACTGCTCTGACACGGAAAGGGGCAAAAACAAGTTTGAGTTACAAACGTAATTTAACCTCTACAGTAGTCTTATAAAGTAGCAGCCGATATTTCTTAGCCACTACTGCTAGTGATGTAAAAAAATTGTAAAATATCCGTCGGTTTGTGATTTAATTTACTTAGTTCTAAAATACACTCTATTGGAGGTTGTTTGTAAAAGTAGATATTGAGACAATTATCAACTGACATGTTTTTGATCAACTTTAATCATCTAGAGGTATTTTATCATGTAAAATTATAAACCCAAGCAGTTTAAGACGGCCTGGATTTACAATTAAAATAACATTGATAGGGAATTAACCTTTATCAAAAATAAAGTTCGCAATAAATTATAACCGCTAAAAGCTATAAGAGAATTTTGTCCTTAAATCAGTAGCATCTTTTTGATTATTTTCATAATCCAAGATTGAAAAATCAACTGATATACCGCAATTAGCTAGTTTACCATCAAATTGATATGCAAGATTAACCGTCCATTCATTTAAATCTTTTCCAACTATGGGATTGTCAAAAGATGTATAAAATAATTTACCTTTAACATTAGAGATAGTAGAACCTAACCCCAGTTGATACGAATTTGTGCCCGCTTCAAATGCAGCAACCCCCGCAGTTTTAGTAGTTGCAGTAAACTGATAATAAGCTCCTTGACCTATGCCTCTAAAAACTCTATTTTCTCCTTCATTTCCTCCAGCTAATGTATAACCAGCGAAAAAATCTACTCCCCCCTGGCTGAAACCTACTTTAAAGCCCAAAAGATCATTATCAACTAGTTCATTTTTATCCCACTTAGTTTTGTAGTACTGCACCGCAATATAACTGTTAAAGTTAGTTGGCAATGTATATTCTACATCCGCATAGAGTGCTTGGACTTCATTTATTACATTTGCGTACTGTGAGTTAATTTTAACTTTTTTAGCTATCCGTTTATTAACTTGTGCGTAAAAGACGCCATCATTGCCTATCTTATAAAAGTCGCCAGGGGAACCAGAACCATTATAATCAAAATCAACAAATTCATTATCAACATAAAATGATTTATCTGTTCGAGTCTGATATTTAGTCACATAACCAATCGAAATATCAGTATCCTCAAAATGACTTGAAGATACCTGATACATTTCAAAAGACTCTTTTATCAATCTTGAACCTGAGTTAGCGATCAAGGGTGATGAAAAGTGTTGTCTACCTCCAGAAAACACCGTACCACCAAACTGATATTTCAAAAAGGCTTCTGATAATACAAGACCTTGTGCGTTTATACTGCCCGCAGTTCTATCATCATCATCATTGATGTTACTAACGTATGATCCCTGTACTTCTCCTCCCAATTTAAACCCATTAAACTCTGATGTATTAAAAGTAACATTACCACCATTCACCCAAATCGAGCTATTCTCTGCATTTGAATCGTCAAAATCTTGTTCGAAATAGTACGATTTCGCTGTACCTCCAACATTACCATTGTGTATCCATTCAGAAAAATTTTCAATATCACCATTAGAGAATGCATTATTACTCATTGCTAA
>NZ_PJAP01000460.1:0-4644 GCF_002836795.1 Shewanella sp. 11B5
GTTAAGTAAATGGATTAAATTGCTGATTGTATTTTTAGCTTTATTACAAGTCACTAGTTATAGCGGCACTATGGTGTTCGGAGAATTTCAAGCGGGTGAATATGTGTTAACCATTGATTGGTGGGGGTGGTTTAGTAGTTATCTAGCTGTCGACTTTGGTACACCTTGGCAAGCTCTCGCTCAAAGCCTTTATGATGCAGGATTTCATCCTGGGATCATTCTGGGCAGTGTTGAAATTTTACCTTACCTGTTTATTTACTCTTTTCTCTACCAACTTTTTGGTCTGTATCAGCAAGGTAATGTGTTTACTCCAAGTAACTTCCGCTGCTTGAGCCGTATTGCTTTGGTATTTTTAGTTTGGATTTTACTCAGCCTTTTTTACCCCATGATCATCGCATTTACATTGCACTTTAGCGGTACATCTAGTGCGGTACCTGTTTATTTTAGTCTTGGCAGCCAAGAATTAAAGTATGCACTTTTCGGGATGATTTTTTACTGTGTAGCATGGGTCATGAAGCATGCAACGGAGCTTCAAGAAGAGGCGGAGTTGACTATTTAATGGCCATAATTATTGAGCTGGATGTGATGCTGGCAAGGCGGAAAATGAAGTCCACTGAATTGGCAGAATTGATAGGCATAACCCCTCAAAATTTGTCAGTGCTTAGAAGTGGCCGTGCAAAAGCTATTCGATTTTCGACACTAGACGCTATTTGCCAGCATTTACAATGCTCGCCAGGTGACATTTTAGTCCACAAGGACGATGAGTAAATTAAGGAAAATAATATGCAAAATTGGCTTAAACAAATAACCACAGGTGCAATGATAGGAACCACAGTGCTGGTTACTTCAGCATGTACTATGCGCCTAAGTGAAAGCACTTTTATTGCCAGCGATGAAGTCCCCGTAGCGTTTACTGCTGAGTTTACTCAACAATTACAGCAGGCGATGCCTAATCATTTGATTACCCCACTTAGCTTAGAGGCAAGTGATCACGTTAAGTTAAATGGTTTTTATATTGATAACCCCAATAGCCTTACAACATTGGTCTTTTATCAAGGCAACGGCATGAAAATCGAACCACATGGCCTGTCTGCCCTTACCACATTATCGACGCTTAATACCGATATTTTAGTGATGGATCGTCGTGGATTAGGGGCAAGTGAAGGCCAACCAAGCATTAACAATATTATTGCAGATGCACAGCAACAACTGGATTATTTACATCAGCAATATCAGCCTGAAAAAGTGATATTGCACGGTTACTCACTAGGCAGTTTTATTGCCGCTGATTTAGCAAAAAATAATAAAATAGATGCGCTGATTTTACACGGTTCAGCCACTAATGCCGACGACTGGGTTGATGAAAAAACACCGTGGTATATGGCACCGTTTATGACTTTGGAAATGCCAGAAGATTTTCGTAAAACAGATAATAAGCAAGTGGTCGCGCAATATTATCAAGGGCCATTATTAGTCATTGCGGCAGAAGATGATGAAGAGGTCCCGCCTGAACTGTCTGAAAAACTGTTTGTAGCTAGCCAGTCAGCCAATAAACAGTTAATTATGGTGCCTAATGTTGGCCATCAAGGCATGTTAGACGATGCCAATACCATGAGTCAGTATCAAACGTTTATTACTGCATTGTGATTTAGTTTGTCTCCAAGTTAATTTCACATGGATGTGAACAGATTCATTAAGCCACAATAGTTGCTATTGACCTAAAGGCGGCTGCCATAATTCGACTTTGTTTCCTTCTGGATCAATAACCCACGCAAACTTGCCGTATTCAGATTCATCTATTTTATCGAGGACATTACAGCCTTCTGCTTTGAGGGCGGCGACGACAGCGTGAAGGTCTTCAACGCGGTAGTTGATCATAAATGGGGCTTGGCTTGGAGCAAATTGGTCGCTTTTCTCTGAACTTACCGCCCAGATAGTGGTTCCACCAGTTGGCTTGTCATTTGAGTCGGTCCAAGAAAAAGCAGTGCCGCCCCATTCTTGAACGTCAATACCGAGATGACGCTTATACCAAGCCTGCAACGCAGGTGCATCTTTTGCTTTAAAAAATATGCCGCCGATACCTGTGACTCGATTCATGTAAACCTCCATATATCATGTTTAAAACCATGTTCTGCTATAGGGTTAGCGTCCTAATATTGGTTGCTGGGTAATATGTTAACGTTACAAATATGCTTTTTTTAAAGTGTTATAGCCAATTTTTTATGTGGGTTGAAATGAGTCTATGAGCTGCTAATTTGCATAAAATATTCGTGCTGATCTTCACCGGTAATTTCAAACCCTAACCTTTTGTATAGTTGCAACGCAGGGTTCTGTTTTAATACAGTTAACTCAATCAATTTTGGCTTCGAGTCTGTGATAATTTGTTGTAAGATTTTTTGGCCAAATCCTTGCCTTTGAAACAATGGATGGATTTGGATCTGCATGATTTCGACTGTAGCTTCACTGACTCGATATTTTAACGTCCCGATTAACTCGTTGGCGTACATGACCAGATAAGAGCATTCATAAGCATCGTTTAATCTATATTCATGTTGCGCATCAGACAAGAACTGCCCAGACTTTTCTAAATGCTCAACCATGGTTAATTTACGTAAATCGAGTAGGTAGGTTTTGTCTTTTTCGGTGGCGGGAATAAATTCACATCTCATTTATACCTCGTTGCGCATCGGTTATGACGTTTGACTTGTAACATGATATTACTATAAGCCAAATAGAGCTTAATCTATATTTAAGATATTTTTTTATAACTTATTAGATGTAAAAAAAGAGGCGCCATTTAATAATGCGCCTCTTATTTTTATCTGATAGTGCGTCACTCTTGTGACAGCCTATTAATGACTTTATTAATTACGCCAGCTTTAAATCATACTGGTTACGGTACATCACCATATCTTCGATGGTCAGTACAGGCATGTTGTGCTTAAGGCCGAAGGCGATAATTTCTGGTGTTTTGGCCATGCTGCCATCTTCGTTAGCCAGTTCGCATAATACGCCAGCTGGCATTAAACCTGCCATTTGCATTAAGTCGACAGTCCCTTCGGTATGACCTCGGCGAGACATTACTCCTCCAGCGCGAGCACGCAATGGGAATACGTGTCCTGGATGGGCCAAATCTGATGCTTTGGCATCGCGGTTTGCCGCTGTTTTAATGGTGGTCACGCGATCTTGTGCGGAAACGCCAGTGGTAACACCGTGCTTTGCTTCAATGGAGATGGTAAACGCAGTTTGATTGGCGCTGTTGTTATTAATAACCATTGGCGGCAATTGTAACTTGTTGGCGTGTTCGTCAGTTAAGCATAAACACACAATGCCGCTGCATTCGCGGATCATTAATGCCATTTGGGCTGTGGTTAAGTGCTCGACAGAATAAATAATGTCGCCTTCATTTTCACGATCTTCATCATCGAGTAGTAATACGCCTCGGCCTTCTCTAAGCGCTGCTAATGCGTTTTCTACACGGGTGATTGGTTCGCCAAATTCGGCAAGTAGTGATAACTGATTCATGGTTGTACTCCTAAAATGACCAGAATCAGGGCTTATAAAGAGGGATATAAATCCAAAACAAATTGCATCAACAAGTCGAGGCTAATTGATGTATCTCTATTCTCTCTCATCCGGACTGTAACCGTCGGCTCTGGACTGTTAGGCATTACTCATGAGTAAAACCTAAGTCACCAGATCTGCTGACCTCGACGAATCGAGCGCTCGCGGGCTCACTTTTTCAAGTTTACCGCCGGTGGGGAATTGCGCCCCGCCCTGAGAATTAAAAACAATGTGTTTGCGCTGATTTGGCTGTAATCGACTCAACGATTACGGCGTTATTGTTAGTAAGTTACGTGAAACTCAGTTAACCCACTGCCAATTTAATCAAAACGCCTCGCTATGTTAATCAGTTAAGCCGCAGATGAAAAGGGGGATAAGTCTCAAAAAGAGTAACAAATAAAGTGTAATGCCAATTTTGTGCTACCAAATGATGCTAAAGCCGCTTGCTCACTGGTATGACCTTTGTTAGCCTGTCGCGCTTACATTAGGAGTAACCGTGCATGAATCTGTATTTTCGTATTATTTTGTTGTTTTTATGGCGAATAGGTCATTGTAAAAGTATTGGTTTTTTAGGCACTAGCCGAATTGATTACCGTGTTTTACCGTTAGATTGCGACATCAATATGCATTTAACTAACTCGCGTTATCCTGCTTTTATGGATTTAGCTCGCACCTATTTGATTGCCGAAATGGGCTTGATGAAACAGTTTCTAAAAAACAAATGGTTACCGATAGTGAATGCGGCAGAGTTTACTTATATCCGCGATATTAAGCCGTTTGAAAAGTTTACCATTGAAACTAAAATCGTTGGTTGGGACGAAAAATACTTTTATATTGAGCATCGTATGCTTACCGCTCGGGGTTTACATTGCATTGCGCATGTTCGTGGTGTGTTTGTATGTCGAGGTAAACAAGTGCCTATTGAAACCTTAATTGCAGCAGCCGGTTACACAGGCGACACACCTGAAATGCCTGCTGAAGTGGTTAAATGGAAACAATTTTTACAACTAAAAAAAGAACGTAATATATAGCGTTAGTTGTTTTTGGTATCGATGGTAATTTTTAAAGATCAACAAGCCT
>NZ_PJAP01000461.1:0-4644 GCF_002836795.1 Shewanella sp. 11B5
CCTTTACCCATACGCACTTCAAGAGGCTTAGAGGTAATTGGCTTGTCAGGGAAAACTCGAATCCAAATTTGTCCTTGACGTTTAACATGACGTGTCATGGCACGACGTGCAGATTCGATTTGACGAGCAGTTAAACGGCCACGGCCGACTGCTTTCAAACCGAAAGTACCAAAGCTAACTTCAGTACCGTTCGCTAGACCACGGTTGCGGCCTTTGAACATCTTGCGAAACTTCATACGTTTAGGTTGCAGCATAAAAGTTTCTCCTATTTACCACGAGGCTTACGCTTAGGTTGCTGCTTAGGCTCTTCAATAGCAGGTACTAAACCGTCTAGAACTTCGCCTTTGAAGATCCAAACTTTAATACCAATCACACCGTATTGAGTGTGACTTTCTGCGGTTGAATAGTCGATATCAGCACGCAAAGTATGCAAAGGTACACGACCTTCACGATACCATTCTGCACGCGCAATTTCAGCGCCGCCTAAACGGCCGCTCACTTGAACTTTGATACCTTGAGCACCAATGCGCATTGCGTTTTGTACTGCGCGCTTCATAGCACGACGGAACATAACACGACGCTCTAACTGCTGAGCAATAGAGTCAGCAACGAGCTTAGCGTCTAATTCAGGCTTACGGATCTCAGCGATGTTGATTTGAGCAGTAGTACCAGTGATTTTAGACACATAGGCACGTAATACTTCAACGTCTTCACCTTTCTTACCAATCACAATGCCTGGACGGGCTGTGTGAATAGTAACGCGGATGCTTTTCGCTGGGCGTTCAATAACAATCTTAGATACTGATGCGGCTT
The DNA here is from genome assembly GCF_002836795.1 of Shewanella sp. 11B5. Classification (NCBI taxonomy): domain Bacteria; kingdom Pseudomonadati; phylum Pseudomonadota; class Gammaproteobacteria; order Alteromonadales; family Shewanellaceae; genus Shewanella; species Shewanella sp. 11B5. The sequence continues at coordinate 814 of NZ_PJAP01000461.1, forward strand.
TTAACTTTTCAGTTAAATATTGACGCACTTCCCAGTCGCTGTTCAGATTATTTGCATAGTCTGACTTATCTGCGTACCAGGTAGAGATCCAAGGCTTAGTGATACCCAGACGGATACCATTAGGATGTACTTTCTGTCCCATTGCTCTCTTCTCCTAGCGATCTGCTACAACCACAGTAATGTGACTGGTACGCTTCATGATACGATCAGCGCGGCCTTTAGCACGTGGCATGATACGCTTCATTGTTGGGCCTTCATCTACGAAGACGGCTCCAACTTTAAGCTCATCAATGTCAGCACCTTCGTTGTGTTCGGCGTTTGCGATAGCTGAGTCAAGTACTTTTTTTACTAGTACGGCGGCTTTCTTGGGGCTGAATGTCAAAATCTCGAGTGCCTTAGAAACAGGCAATCCGCGAATTTGATCAGCAACTAGACGGGCCTTCTGCGCAGACGTACGAGCAAAACGATGTTTAGCTAAAACTTCCATCTTATTCCTCCCGTATTAACGCTTCTTCGCTTTCTTATCTGCAGCATGGCCGCGATAAGTGCGAGTTGGTGAAAATTCACCAAGCTTGTGGCCGATCATTTCGTCAGTTACGAACACAGGTACGTGCTGACGACCATTATGGACAGCGATGGTCAACCCAATCATATTAGGGATGATCATTGAGCGACGAGACCAAGTCTTAATTGGCTTTTTGTCTCCCGCTTCCATCGCTTTCTCTACCTTCTTCAGCAAGTGCAGGTCAATGAAGGGACCTTTCTTGAGAGAACGTGGCATGGCGAATCCTCTTACTATTTATTACGACGACGTACGATGTACTTATCAGTGCGCTTGTTGCTACGAGTTTTATAACCCTTAGTCGGCACACCCCATGGACTCACTGGATGACGTCCACCAGAAGTACGGCCTTCACCACCACCATGTGGATGGTCTACTGGGTTCATTGCAACACCTCGAACTGTAGGGCGTACGCCTCTCCAGCGCTTAGCACCTGCTTTGCCTAACTGGCGTAGCATGTGCTCGGCATTACCAACTTCACCAAATGTCGCGCGGCAATCTACTGGAACTTTACGCATTTCGCCAGAGCGAAGACGTAGAGTTGCATAAGCACCATCACGAGCAACAACTTGTACATAAGCACCAGCTGAACGTGCGATTTGAGCGCCTTTACCAGGCTTCATTTCGACAGCGTGTACAACACTACCTACTGGAATGTTGCGTAACGGTCTAGCGTTACCAGTCTTGATTTCTGCATCCAAGCCAGATTGGATTGGGTCGCCAGCTTTCATGCCTTTTGCAGCAAGAATATAACGACGCTCACCATCTGCATACAGTACTAGCGCGATGTGCGCTGTACGGTTTGGATCGTATTCAAGACGTTCAACTTTCGCAGGGATACCATCTTTGTTGCGTTTGAAGTCAACAATACGATAGTGCTGCTTATGTCCACCACCTACGTGGCGTACAGTGATACGGCCAGTATTATTACGGCCACCACTTTTAGTTTTTTTCGCCAACAGGCCAGCAAAAGGTTTACCCTTATGCAGGTCCGTATTCACCACTTTAACTACGTGGCGACGACCTGGAGAGGTTGGCTTACACTTAATAACTGCCATGATAATTCTCCTTTGCTTATTCAGCGCCGCCGACGAAATCGATTTCAGCACCAGCAGCTAAAGTAACATAAGCTTTTTTCCAATCGATACGACGACCTACACGGCCACCGGTACGCTTGGTTTTGCCTTTATTAACTAAAGTGCGAACAGAATCAACTTCAACTTCAAATAGCTTCGCTACTGCAGCTTTAATCTCTGCTTTAGTTGCATCGATGGCTACGCGGAAAACTACAGTGTTGTTTTTCTCAGCAAGCACAGTACTCTTTTCAGAGATATGTGGACCAAGAATAACTTTTAGCAAACGTTCTTCGCGGATCATGCTAGCATCTCCTCGATTTGCTTCACTGCATCAGCAGTAACAAGAACAGTGTTGAATGCAATTAGACTAACTGGGTCAAGACCCGCTACGTCACGCACGTCAACTTTGTATAAATTGCGAGCTGCTAAGAATAAATTCTCATCAACTTCAGCTGTAACAATTAGAACATCTTCTAAGTTCATTGCTTTTAATTTAGCTTTCAGCTCTTTAGTTTTAGGAGCTTCAACACCAAACGATTCAACAACAACTAGACGCTCTTGACGTACCAATTCAGAGAATATGCTCTTTAGAGCACCACGGTACATCTTTTTGTTAACTTTTTGGCTGTGATCTTGTGTTTTAGCAGCGAATGTTACGCCACCGCCACGCCAGATTGGGCCTTTAACACTACCGGCACGAGCGCGGCCTGTGCCTTTCTGGCGCCAAGGCTTTTTGCCTGAGCCAGTTACTTCCGCACGAGTCTTTTGAGCACGAGTGCCCTGACGCGCGTTTGCAGCATATGCTACAACTACCTGATGAACCAATGCCTCGTTAAAGTCACGGCCGAAGGTAGTTTCGGAAACTTCAAGAGCGCTCTGGGCGTCTTTCAATACCAATTCCATTACTATCTCCTCAGACCTTAAGCTTTAACTGCTGGCTTGATAATCAAGTCACCATTGGTAGCGCCTGGAACTGCGCCGCGTACTAATAACAAGTTACGCTCTGCATCAACACGTACTACGTGTAGATTTTGAGTTGTTACTTGCTCAGCACCCATATGGCCTGACATTTTCTTGCCTTTGAATACACGACCAGGCGTTTGGTTCTGACCGATAGAACCATTCGAACGGTGTGCCAAAGAGTTACCGTGTGTCATATCTTGAGTACGGAAGTTCCAACGCTTAACGCCGCCTTGGAAACCTTTACCTTTTGATTGACCAGTAACATCAACTTTCACTGTATCAGCGAAAATATCAACATTAATTTCAGCACCAACTTCAATGCCTTCGCCTTCACCATCTGCTAAACGCATTTCCCACAAACCACGACCGGCTTCTACGCCGCCCTTGGCAAAGTGACCTGCTTCTGCTTTAGTGATGCGATTGGCTTTTTTGGTACCAGTAGTCACTTGAAGTGCACGATAACCGTCAGTTTCTAAAGTTTTCACTTGAGTAACACGGTTGCCTGCAATCTCGATTACTGTTACAGGGATTGACGTACCATCTTCAGTGAAGATGCGAGTCATACCCACTTTACGACCAATAAGACCGATAGCCATCTCTCAAACCTCTTCTAAGGATCTCAATTAACCTAAGCTAATCTGAACGTCGACACCAGCCGCAAGATCTAAACGCATTAATGCGTCTACAGTCTTTTCTGTTGGCTCTACGATGTCAACTAAACGCTTGTGGGTACGAATTTCGTACTGATCACGAGCATCTTTATTAACGTGCGGAGAGATCAAAACGGTATAACGCTCTTTGCGTGTTGGTAGTGGAATAGGACCACGTACCTGCGCGCCTGTACGCTTAGCAGTTTCAACGATTTCCGCTGTAGACTGATCAATTAAACGATGATCAAAGCCTTTCAAGCGGATACGGATTCTTTGGTTCTGCATTGACCAGAGCTCCTAAAATGGACATATAAAAAATCACCCTCTAGCTTCTTCCTAATGGAAAAGCAGAGCGAGATGATTTAACCGTTCGACTCCCAATCGGAGTCGCTGTGAAAATGAGTAACCTACTTGGTTAAACATTATAATTTACGCTGACTAGTCAGCGAGTGGGCAATTATACAGATCTTCTTTCTAAGATCAAGCCCATTGTGTAAATAGTCTTCTAAAAGTCTTCTTACAATCAACTGCCGCGCATTTTACACATTTTATATGTTAATGCTACTAATGATTGTTACTT
>NZ_PJAP01000462.1:0-4634 GCF_002836795.1 Shewanella sp. 11B5
ATTGGCATTATTCCAGGCTAAACAGCAGGCTGTGTCTTGCTTTGGGGTGGCGAGTTGTTTTTCTATTAGCGCGCCGGCTTTAATAAAAATATCAGCCAAATGATAGGGCATGTAGCCCACACCTAAGCCTTCTCTAAAGCAATTTATTGCTCTGATCCAATCAGGTACCACAATCCTGCGCTGGTTATTTAACAACCAATTCGGCCTGTGGGCAATATTATGAGCCGTGTCTTGCAAGCAAATTGACGGATACTGTAATAACTCGTCATCGGTTAACGCATGTTCTGTTTTGGCTAACGGATGATTTTTACCGACTAAAAAAGACCACTGAATCATTCCCATATCGCGTGACTTAAAAGTGCCACCAACAGGAATACTTGAGGTTGCTCCTATAGCGATATCGCTTTTACCCGTCGACAATGCTTCCCACACGCCATTATAAACTTCTAAGCGAATAATCAATTCAATATCGGTAAAGTGGCGATAAAAATCAGCAATTAAGCCACTGATTTTGTCTGCGCGAACCATGTTGTCAATCGCAATAGATAAAGAAGGGCGCCAGCCATTAGCCACTTTCTGGGTATCACGTTTAATGTTGTTCAATTTAGTCATTATCTCGCGCGACTGCGCCACAAAATGTTCACCCGCTGGCGTCAAACTAACACTGCGATGGTGACGCTCAAACAATATTACCCCTAAGTCATCTTCAATCTGTTTAATGGCATAACTCACCGCAGAGGGGACTTTATTCAATTTATTGGCTGCGGCGGTAAAACTGCCCACACGGGCAACAATATCTATCATCTCGAATGCTTGTTCTGAAAGCATCTCGCTATCCTTGGCATTGGCAAAATTACTTGCAGTAAAGGTAAACATTAAGCCTAATCAAATCAAGCAAAGTCGCCGCTATCAGCTGTTTAATCACATTTTAAATGACAAAAATGGTCAGCTTAAGTTGATTAGCACAATTCGACTGCCGTTGAGCCCGTTTAAGAACACAGCAAGGCACATATTCTGTTCATCATCAGTATAGAGGCTTAGCTGTCAGTGAATAATCAATCGCGATACTGCAATTACAGTTAACTTGAACATTTAATCACCACTTAACAAGTTATTTGCAATTTACCCTTTACACAAAACTGTCATTGTCATATTATTCGCCCGCTCGGAGGGATGGCAGAGTGGTCGAATGCACCGGTCTTGAAAACCGGCAACGGTTTATCCCGTTCTAGGGTTCAAATCCCTATCCCTCCGCCACATTCAAATAAAAAGGCCTTATCTTTCGATAAGGCCTTTTTATTTGGGCGAAAGATAGGACTTTGAACCCACGGGTTCCTCTTTATTACAAGCAAGCTATCCCTCCTCAAGATTTAATGACCAAGCTTTATCAGACCATTACAGACCTTTGTGTTTGAGCAAAAGGTAGGGAGTTGAGTCTTCGGCCTCTCTTTAATACAAGCAAGCTATCCCTCCTCAAGATTTAATTACCAAGCTTTATCAGACCATTACAGACCTTTGTGTTTGAGCAAAAGGTAGGGAGTTGAGTCTTCGGCCTCTCTTTAATACAAGCAAACTATCCCTCCTCAAGATTTAATGACTAAGCTTTATCTGACCATTACAGACCTTTGTGTTTGAGCAAAAGCTAGGGCGTTAAGCCCTAGGTTTCTCTATATCACAAGCAAGCTATCCTTCCATCCCGCCAAAAGTATGTCAAAGTTTAGGTTTTGAAGCGCATACATTTTAGCTACTGATTTAATAAAGAGGAGAATATAAAGCTAAGCCTACCAAGTTGTAAGCTGACTCCAGACTTATATACAATTGAAGCACTTTCGATATACACATGTAGTTTAACATTCACTCAAATTTGAACAGTAGAAAAAGTGAGTTTCCAGCGTTGTGTGAATATTGTCCGCTATTCGCTACATTTTTGAGATGCATCAAGGTTTCATTAGTACATTTGACTTAGATTTATTAGGTAAGTGTTATTTTTATTTGCTGTTATGTATCAGAATCGTTCAGCTTTTCTTAGCCAAAGCTGGTTAGCAAAAAATGTTAAATAGCATTATTAACACTCTGATAGTAATGGATTATTCTAGCAACCTGACGTTTTATAGGTGGATCAATATGAGTACAGTTAAAAGTGATACAAGTCATCATTGTGACAATCTCGAAGGATCCATTAAAGAGGCGGTTGAGGCAGATAAGGATATTCGGGAAACCGTTCGTTGCATTACTCTTAAAGCATTGAGTGAAGGCAAACTGGATCTCAATGAGATCACTCAGATTGCAGGCCGCGTGGTTAAAGGCGCGGGTTTAGGTGCTCATGGTCGCAATAGCCAAGACAAGTTAGTGAAGGCTGTTGCGGGTCTTGATGATGCTTTGTGTTCTGCGGCAGAAGCATCCAAATTAGCCGTTGAAGAAGCAAGTTCTCATGCTAACACCTTTAGTAAACAGGATTTACAGCGCACCCTTAATGACCTTAGTGAGCTTGAAGTTATGTTTTTAGATACGTTGAAAGACGTAGCCAAAGAGGCTAATGAGGCTGTATCCGGTACCTTAAATGATTTGGCTCGTCATGGTCGAGTAAGCGGCACCGCAGTCGGCCAGAAAGTAACTGAAATTTCAACATTGTTAAACCAACAATTCAGTGAACGGTTAAGCGATACTGTGACTGCTGGAGTAGATTCTGCAGCAAAAATAACAAGTAACCTTGCTTATGCGGCAGCAGGTTTTCTTGATGCATTTGCACAAAAAATGGATGAGAAATCAGCATCTAATTCTTCCCAAAATAAAAGTAAATAGACAGGTGAAGCATGCTTTGGGAGACGTTAGGTACAGCTCGAGATATCGGCCGACTGAATGAACTTGCTTCGGTCTTAATCCGTTATGGCTTTGGCGATGTACTGCGAAGACTTGGACTCGCGAATGTATTCAATGTCGCCGGTAAGGCTCTGCATTGGAAGCATGCTGCCGAAATCACTCAGTTAGAATCTCCGGTCAGGTTTTGTCATGCATTAGCTGAAATGGGGCCAACCTTTATCAAACTAGGACAGATCCTTGCTACGCGTTCAGATCTATTTCCACCAGAGTGGACTGTAGAGTTTGCAAAATTACAAAATCATGCACCGCCGGTATCATTTGAATTGATCTGTAAACAATTACATGAAGACTTAGGATGTAGTCCGCAACAGGCTTTTGCCGAATTTAATCCAACTCCTTTTGCTGCCGCATCGATTGCCCAAGTTCATCGAGCTCGTCTACATGATGGCGCTGAAGTGATTATTAAGGTTCGCCGGCCAGGCATAATGCCCGTTATCGAAGCCGATTTACGTTTACTTGCCCGTATTGCCGAGGTGATGGAGTCAGAGTCACCGACATTGCGCCGTTTTAGACCTCGTGAGGTAGTACGCCAATTTACCCATTCTCTAAGGCGGGAATTGGATTTACTGGCTGAATGTCGCAATGCTGAAAGGGTGGCTAAAAATTTCAAAAGTAATCCTAACATCATTATTCCTAAAGTGTATTGGTCGTGGTGCAGTGAACGCGTCAATGTTCAAGAGTTTATTGATGGTATTGCTGGGCGAAATGTAGAAGCCGTGGAAGAGGCAGGATTAGATAGAAAACTGTTAGCTAAGTATGGCGGTCAAGCTGCGTTGAAAATGATTTTGATTGATGGTTTTTATCATGCAGATCCCCATCAAGGTAATATTTTTTATATGCCTGAAAATCGAATCGCATTCATTGATTTTGGTATGGTTGGACGACTGTCTTTTGAACGTCGGCATCAAGTGGTAACGCTTTTACATAGCATGGTTGATTTGGATGCACCTCGCGTTATTGATGTATTACTGACTTGGGCTGGCGATCCTCCGCTCAATTGTGAAAATCTTACTTTTGAAGTTGAAGAGTTTGTTGATAAGTATCATGGCGTTTCGTTAAAAAATTTCCATTTGAGCATGATGTTGACTGAACTGATATCACTGCTTAGAGAATATGGTCTTAGCTTACCCCCTGATATTATTATATTGATCAAAGCATTGATTGCGCTTGAAGGTGTGGCCCTGCAGTTAGATCCTGACTTTAATATGGTGTCTGAAGCGAAACCATTATTACACCAGCTAATGTTACAACGATATGCACCAGACGCATTGGCCAAAAGAGGTTGGCAAGCCATTGTCGATACCGGTGAATTGTTAAGTGGATTACCGCAAGACTTACAACAACTTTTACGCTCAGCGCGCAGCGGTAGATTTCAGTTACATGTTGATGTAACGAGATTAAAAGCCTTTGGCAATCAACTTGACCGGGCAGCGAGTCGAGTGGCAATTGGTAATGTGGTAGCGGCTATGATTATTGGATCTTCTATCGTGATGACTGTTGATGGTGGGCCAACATTATTTGGTTTGCCGTTATTCGGCATACTTGGATTTCTGAGTGCTGCCGTCGGTGGAATTTGGTTATTATTCTCAATTTGGTCAAGCGGGCGCTGGAAGTAGAAATTTTGCCTATAACAATAATACACATGAGGGTGCATAAATGTTGATGCAGCACTTACAGTGCGTGAAGCATTAACAATATACTTCGATAGTAATCACTCATATTACCTTTGCTGTTTTGCTCGACATTAAAAACAG
>NZ_PJAP01000463.1:0-4631 GCF_002836795.1 Shewanella sp. 11B5
ATCATCATTATTGTTGCTGTCGTACTAGGTTACTTTATCAACCTCAAATTTGTTGAAATCGCATACTCATTAGGTTTCGCTGAATTGAAAAAAGAAACTCTATTGATTAATGATCAAAAAATGAAAGTGAAATGCGACTCTTATGCTTTAGGATTTTTTGATAAAGTTAAACTTGAAAATAAGTTTCAGCAATGCATTAATGATTACCAAGCACAAGGCTATATGATTATTGACCAACAAGCTGCGATGAAAGCGGTTTAAGGCTGGAAATAAAAAAGCTCAAGCATTAATGCTTGAGCTTTTTTATTGATTCACGGCACGATTAAAACGGCATTTTCATTCCTGGAGGTAATTGCATACCACCAGTCACTTCGGCCATTTTAGTCTTTTGATTTTCTTCAATACGACGTGCTGCGTCATTACACGCTGCGGCGATAAGATCTTCTAACATCTCTTTATCGTCTTCCATCAAACTTGGATCAATTTCAACTTTACGCACATTGTGGTTACCTGTCATGGTTACTTTAACCAAGCCAGCACCCGCTTCACCCGTCATTTCTGTGCGCGCAATTTCTTCCTGCACTTTAGCCATTTTGTCTTGCATCATTTGGGCTTGTTTCATTAAATTGCCCATACCGCCTTTTCCACCAAACATAGTCGTCTCTCTCTAATTAAGGTTGTTAGCAAGTCGTCATAATGGCGACAATCTTACTGAAATAAAATCGATTGGCAATATTACAGATACATTTTTGAGATGAAGATATATTCATTTTCTGTAAAACCACCCTATTTGTGTACTTATGAAGCGTTGATTAGTGCAATATCCTGCGCTATTTGCCCTAGTTGCTCCGATGGATATTCAATCGTGTCACTGTCTAACTGAGCCGATAAGTGTTGGATCATCCACTGAACGTTGTCATCAAGCAAAATAGATTGTTGCGCTTGCGCAATAAGCTCCCGATGAAAACGTTTGCGTAACTCAAGTGGTGTTTCTCGTTTTTGCACCACACCAATCTGTATCTCAACTTCAGTTGGTCGCTCAAGGTACTCAGATAACGCTACTTGTAATTGATCGATAGCAGTTTGCGCAGACAAATGTTTCTGGTCTGGTTTTAACACCAATACTATTGGGTTTGACAATGTTGGGCACACGGAGTTCACCCCTAATTGCCTAACCCTTCCGCCAACGGACACATTAGTCATTATTTTATACCAATGTAAATCAACTTCATCGCCTTGAATGCTGTGTGGTTCAAATTTGGCGAGCACATTAGATTGAATCACCGGCTCTGCATTAATGTTTTGCGGATCAGCAGCCAGTGAACGGGTTATTTGTGCGCTGGCCGGTTTTTGATGTTGATGACCAGCTTGCTGACTGACTGAACTCGATGGTTGAAATGTTGCTTCAACTGCTGGTTTAGTCTCTTGATTAATATCTGCAAACGCATTAACGATCTCACCCTCTTTGGGCGCGACCCAAGGAGGCCTATCATAATCGGCCACAACTTTAGACTTGTCTATTCCGTTGAGCGTTACAGATGATGCTTCGTTGGCTGTAGGTGCGCTAAACTCAGCCTGTTCTGACTTATCAGAAGACTCATTAGCGGCCGTTGTTGATGTTGATGCCGCAGCCGCTTTGCTCACTCTAGAACTGATTGTTTTTGTAGACTCTTTTTTGGCAAGTTCTTCTTGTTGCTGTAATACACCAACATCTGCAATGAGAGAATCTCGGCTGGCTAACACTTCATCTAAAAAGTCGTCTAAGTTATCATCTGCGCTAGTGAGGTTTTGACAAGCATTATCACTCATCAAGTCGCTGTTATTGTCAACAAGATGATTAACCGTTTTCGGTTCAGACATCGACTCCGAAGCTTCAGTAACATTGTTAGCTTCAGTTATCTCGTTTGAAACCGAAAACGCAACATATTCGTCATGATCCGAGGGTTGATATTCCATTGACGGATCGTCTGCTTCGTCATAATCCATAAAGGAATAGGCATCAAGTGAGCTGTTATCTGCACTATCACTCGATTGGCTATTTTCTACTGAATTGGTGTCTGCCGTACTTGGCGCCAATGCAGGTTGCTCTGCAAATTCTTCAGACTCGATAACATCGCTTATCACATTTTTAGTACTGGATTCATCCGTTGCTTCAGCATCTGCGCTATGAACAACATTATCAGATGAAGTTGCATTAACAACGTCAACTTCGGCATCATTGTCGGCATCATCATTAACAAGCTGGTCAGTGTGCATATCGACACTTTCTAGCGGCAATGAATCAAACCCTAAGCTTTGTGCTTGGTCCAACAATAAAGCTTGCTCAGCCACCAACGAAGGCTCAACAGCGATATCGTCGAGAGGATCAGCATCTTCAACTTCGGCAGTCGGCAACACTTCAGCCTGAATAGCGGTTGCTGCTGTCGTTAAACCATAATGCGCTTGAGGCAGAGCATCAGGCTTTGGGCCTGTTTCAATGACCTCTTGTGTTGAAGTTGATGTGTGATCGATAACGCTTAAATCAATATTAGCTGGTGTCGTTGTTACCCAACGTTTTACTTGTTTCTCGGGCGTAAAGGCTACCGCACGAAGCAGTGCCATTTCCAAGCCCGATTTAGGATCGGGAGCAAAGGGTAAATCTTTACGGCCGTTAAGCAGCATTTGGTAATAAAGCTGTACTTGTTCAGGCGCTAATTGCTGCGCGAATGCCACAATTTGCTCACTAAACAGCGATTGTTGTGCTGCGGCTGGGGCAAATTGAGTTAAGGTGATTTGATGTAATAATTCTAATAAGCTGCGTAGTACTTCTTCGGCATCTGCGCCAAATGCCAATACTTTTGCCACGGTTTGCATTAATGGCCCAACATCGGCATCACACAAGGCTTTTAATAACGCGAGCACATGTTGCTCATCAATACTGCCCAACATGGTTTGCACTTGTGTAAGCATCACTTGACCACTGCCAAATGCTATGGCTTGATCCGTTAAACTGAGCGCATCACGCATACTGCCATTGGCCGCTTTGGCTAATAAACTCAGTGCTTGCGACTCAAATGGTAACTTTTCTTGAGTGATAACATACTCAAGTTGCTTGCTAATTTCGTCCTGCGATAAACTTTTCAAATTGAACTGTAAACAACGAGATAGCACAGTAACCGGCAGTTTGTGCGGATCGGTTGTCGCTAATAAAAACTTAACGTGCTCAGGAGGCTCTTCTAAGGTCTTTAGTAGTGCGTTAAAACTGCTGCGCGACAACATGTGTACTTCATCAATTAAGTACACCTTAAAACGACCACGGGATGGGCGATACTGTACATTGTCGAGAAGTTCGCGAGTATCATCAACTTTGGTGCGGGAAGCGGCATCGACTTCAATTAAATCAACAAATCGGCCTTGGGCAATTTCAATACAACTAGAGCATTCACCGCACGGCGTAGCAGTAACGCCTGTTTCACAATTAAGACCTTTAGCAAACAAACGTGCCAAACTGGTTTTACCCACGCCGCGGGTACCAGTAAACAGATAAGCATGATGTAAACGTTGTTGGCTCAATGCATTGGTTAATGCCATTAATACATGGGATTGGCCGACCATTTGTTCAAATTTAGCTGGACGCCATTTGCGGGCTAGTACTTGGTAAGACATGAAATTCCCCACAGAGAGCTATCGGGAGTCAATCCCTTTAAAGGGGTTAACAATAACATGCCAAGGGCTGGCATGCTATTGTTGAGCAAGCATTTGATAGAGTAAAACTTAGTTAACTGCTTAATAAAATGGCAGTTTATTTTACTTTACTTACTCGCCGTCAAACTCGCATAAACTTAATACTTCAATTCCCATACCTTGTAAACGCTTCTCGCCACCAATTTCTGGTAATGAGATAACAAATGCAGCATGGCTCACTTCACCGCCTAATTCACGAATAAGTTTTACCGTCGCTTCAATCGTGCCACCGGTGGCTAATAGATCATCAATAACGAGCACTTTATCATTAGCATTAATTGCATCAACATGAATTTCTAAGGTGTCTTTACCGTATTCTAAGTCATAAGTTTGGCTTATGGTTTTACGGGGTAATTTACCCGGTTTACGCACAGGTACAAAACCGACGCCGAGCTCTAACGCTAACGGTGCGCCAAATAAAAAACCACGCGCTTCAGTACCAACCACTTTAGTGAAACCTTTTGATTGATAATGAGCCACTAGAATCGCAATAGTGGCTTTATAAGCTTCTGCATTTTCAAGCAAACTGGTGACGTCACGGAACATGATGCCTGGTATTGGATAATCAGGAATGGTTTTAATGCTCTGCTTAATAAGCGCTAAACTGTCTTGGTTCATCATAATGTAGTTAACTCTGTCTGAAAGTGATTACGCAATAAAAAAGTCCACGTCATTGGTGGACTCTGGTAAAAATACTGGTGTGATCTTATGCCCGTTTAATCTCAGTTGCAACAGGCATGCATTAACCAGGCTATTTATTATTCTAACTCTGGGATCCGCCACAAGAAAAATAATAAAATAAACATCATGCACAACAACATAATTTTCACCCATATTATCGGTACTATCATGATACTAATAGCAAAACTAAGGCCGCTCATTAACATGGCTTTTCGCTTGAGCGATCG
>NZ_PJAP01000464.1:0-4628 GCF_002836795.1 Shewanella sp. 11B5
ACCTGTTGGTTTTTTGAACGTGTTTTTAGTTCAATTACATAAACTATAATTAATTTATTTTGTTTACAAATTAAGTTGTTATGGTTGTTTTTAAAAGTTGGCACGCAGCTTGTAATACCTATTGTGTAATCAACTAGACGGGTGTTTAGTTGCCATTAACCAACACAAGAAAGGATGCCATTATGTCTACATTAACTTCAACCAACGTGATTCGCCGTAGTGTTCAACTATCAATTGCAGCAGCATTATTGGTTACCGCCAGTGTTTCGGCACAAGCAGATGAAATTTCAATCTCTAATACAGTCGCTGCGCTAGAACAGAATATGACGCAAGCGAGCCAAGAGATGATTTCAAATGTAAAGCAAGAGTTAATGCTGTCGTTGCAAACCCAAATTGCTGAACAAGTTTTTGAAATTAATTCAGCTTTAGAGTTTGCTAGCTTTGAACAACCACAAGTGAGTACCGCTGTAGCTGCCGAGAATAAGTAATGGATTGGGCGATGAATATAGGCTTGGTGCTGCCATTAATGTCGTTATTGTTATTGCCAGTTATCAGTTTTGCATTGTGTGCGATGTTAGTCAGCTGGCTGTTTTGGCCAAGCATTAATGACCAAGCTTAATCTTAACTCATTGCTTTTAGAATAAACCTTATTAAGTACGAGAGGATAATATGAACCGTTTAATCAATAGATTACAAGATGAAACTCGAATTGTATGTGGCGTATCTGCGAAGTTAGCGAAACAATATGGCTGGTCATTGCTTTGGACTCGTATTGTGACGGTAGGATTAGTGCTAACCAATCCAAGTATTAGTTTACTTGCGTATTTTGTGATTGCTGTGGTGATGAGCCAAAAAACATCACGATTTTAAGGCTTGCCCAGTAATGGGTAAGCGGGGGAAGTTTGATTACCCCGCAGACAGGTTACATTGAAATATGTGGTTATTTTTTTAAGAAAGCTTGGAAGCGTTGTTTTGCTTCGTCACTTTGTAAGCGCTCAGCAAACTCAACTAATTCTAATTTCATCTGAGCTTTAACTTCTGCCTGGTTATGACGTAAAAGCCGTTTTGATGCTTGCATAGATAATGGTGGCAGAGCTGCCAATTTTTTTGCTTGCGCTAGACTGAAGCTAATGAGCTCGTCTTGGGCAACTACGCGGTTAATAATAGTTAATTTTTCAGCCGTCTCTGCATCAAAGGCTTCGCCTAGTAAAATCAGTTCAGCTGCTTTTTGTTGGCCAACAATTAAGGGTAACAATATGCTTGAGGCTGCTTCTGGTACTAGCGCTAAATTGACAAATGGCATTTGGAATTTAGCCTTATTGTCGGCGTACACTAAGTCACAATGCAATAGTAAAGTTGTTCCTATTCCCACTGCTGCTCCGGTTACTGCTGCAACCACAGGCTTTTTAAGATCTAATAAACAAAACAAGAATTTAACGGTTGGATGATTATCATCTAACGCACCACTTTGCAGAAAATCGACGATATCATTGCCAGAGGTAAAACAGTTTTCGGTACCATGGAACAGAAAGGCACGAATATCATTGTCGGCTTCACCTTGGATCAGGTATTCTGTGAATTGCTGATACATTTCTAGATTAAAGGCATTGCGCTTTTCTGGACGATTAAAACTGATGATACGCACGCCTTGATCATCTCTTACCTGAATATGACTCATTCGTAGCTTCCTGTTGTGAACGCGAGTGGGATTACATGGAGTTTAAGACATTGAAAGCAATATTCAAACATCTGTTTAACTTTTTAGTGTTATCATCATTATCATTCGCAGCCACTGCTAACGTAGTCTTGGTCGATGGACATGTTAGAGCTATGCCTGCGAGTGTGCCCAATACCGCCGCTTATTTTACGTTAGAAAATCATAACAACAGCGATGTTAAGTTAGTTGAAGTGAAGACGAGTGTGGCAAAAGTAGCGCAGTTGCATACAATTTTAGAAGAAGATGGCATGGTTAAAATGCGTCAAGTCGAAGGGTTTACCATACCGTCTCACGGTTCGTTAACGCTTCAACCTACTGGCGACCATGTGATGTTGTTATCGTTAACTGCGCCATTGGTTATTGATGACAAAGTGCCTTTAGAATTAATTTTTGAAGATGGTCAGCATCTTATGATTGAGCTTACTGTGCTTAAACAAGCCGCGGCTCAACATGATGAACATGCAGAACATCATCACCATCATTAAGGAGCAATATTGATGCAAGTAACAAGGAATAAAATTTTAGCCGTTTTTGGTGTGCTGGGTTTAGTACTTTACTTTGTTAGCGTGTGGTGGAGCGTTGAGCCGGATCCAATTAAGCCGGTATCGTCGCAAACTGATAACGGTAAGTTAATTGTGGGTTATGCCACAACAACTGCATTAATTGACACAATGGAAACCTTGCTGGATAAACCAGGTGGTTGGCTGTCTAATGATATTATGCCTCCGTCGGTAATGATGGATAACATGCCTGCATTTGAATTTGGTGCATTAGAACAAGTGCGTGATTTAGCACTGACTATGCGTAAAGAGTTTAGTCGTTCACAGTCGCAGTCTACTGCGGATACTGATTTGTTAGGCGCTCATTCGAAGTTAAACATCGATAACACCAGTTGGTTAGTACCAAGTGCCGAAGGTGAATATCGTGATGCTATCAAATTACTGAAACTTTACCGTGCTAAAATCAACGACGCTGATAACAATAATGCTCAGTTTTATGCTCGTGCAGATAATCTCAATGAATGGCTTAAAGAAGTTCAGAAACGTTTAGGCAGTATGTCGCAACACTTATCTGCCAGTGTGGGCCAAGAACGATTAAATACTGATTTAGCAGGTGATTCGTCTGCGCGTCAATCTACACCTGGTTTATCAAGTAATGAAATTAAAACCAGCTGGTGGAAAATTGATGATGTATTTTATGAAAGCCGTGGTTCAGCTTGGGCATTATTGAATTTTATGCGGGCAATTGAAGTTGATTTTGCCGATGTGTTAGAAAAGAAAAACGCTGAGGTCAGTTTACGTCAAATTATTCGTGAACTTGAAGCAACTCAGCAAACAGTTTGGAGCCCTTTGGTTCTTAATGGAAATGGTTTTGGTTTAGTGGCTAATCACTCGTTGGTGATGGCTAATTATATTTCGCGTGCAAATGCCGCGGTAATTGATTTAACTAATTTACTCTCACAAGGATAATGATGAAAAAGACTCTTCTTACCACAGCTGTAGTGGGCCTTTTAAGTGTGTCATCGGCTCATGCGGCAACTGTATTGGGTTTTAAAGTAGGCGCTGATTATTGGCAGGCAGACACCACAAATGCATTTAATGATGATAGTGGTGTTGCTCACAGCTTTAATGATGATTCTTCACAGGGTAGCTTGTGGATTGCTGTTGAGCATCCATTGCCGTTTGTGCCTAATGTTAAAATTCGTGAAAACCGTCTTGAGTCGAGCACGAGTCTTGCTAATGCCGACTTTAACTTTAACGGTCACAATTTTACTGGCGCAACCTCGGTGACGAATGACTTAAGCAATACTGATTTTGTATTGTATTACGAAATTCTTGATAACGATTTAGTGTCAGTTGATTTAGGTGCGGCATACAAGTTAATGAGTGGCTCATTACGTGTTGCTGATGCGGGTCACCCAGAAGAAGTGGATATCGATAGTGGTATCGTGATGGGATACGCCAGTGCACAAGTTGGCATGATTGGCTTAGGCTTGTTTGGCTTTGCTGATGTGATGCTAGGCATCGATGAATCTAATGTATATGATTACGGTGCAGGTTTAGGATGGCAGTTTGACGGATTAGCTGTCGATACTTCTATCCGTGTTGGTTACCGCGAGTTTAATTTTGATGTAAGCAACTTCTCTGGTGTTTCTCAAAATACTGACTTTAGTGGTGCATTTGCTGGTGTTGAATTAGTTTTCTAATTCGGTATCGAGCTTAACGATTATGTGAATAATTGTTATGCCAATAAAAAACCGCCAACTGGCGGTTTTTTTGTGGGAGCTTATTTTTGTGTAAGCCTAGTGCTTAGTGACTAGTGCTTATTGAGCAATGAGTCCGCTGTTAATCGAGATAACATCATCTTCGTTCAACGTACCAGCAGCCTGTTTAAGCGCTAATATAGAGTTAATATAACCATAACGAGCTTCAGATAATTGACGCTTTGAATCATACAAGTCACGTGTACGGTTTAGCACATCAACAATCGTACGCGTACCCACTTCAAAACCAGCTTGGGTTGCTTTTAGCGCACTTTCAGATGAAATAACTGATTGCTCATACGCTTTGATTGAACTGATAGACGCATTAACGTTGTTAAAGTTATTACGCACGTTTTTGGTTACGCTACGATGAGTTTGTTCTAGTTTCTCGCTAGCTTCCACATATCTGAATTGAGCTTGCTTCACTTGAGAAGTGATTTTAAAGCCTTCAAAAAGTGGAATGCTTAACGTGATGCCAACATTGGTGTTGTCATAATCTGGACCAGGAGTTTGATCAACACCTTTGTTATAACCTGCATTGAAGTTCAATGAAGGCATGTGGCCAGCTTTGTACAATTTAATGGTTTCATTGGCGATATCTTTAGCGATACGTTGAGTCATTAAATCGATGCTATTGGTTTCGGCCAT
>NZ_PJAP01000465.1:0-4614 GCF_002836795.1 Shewanella sp. 11B5
CATAAGGCATGTTGAAATCGAAGCTGTGGCAAGAGTCACAGTACACCATCGATTTTTCGTGTGCGCTGTGGCATGAGGTACAAGCTACTTCGCCAGGGAAATGAGAAGCATGCGCATTATAATGTTCATGTTTTGTGGTTTCAGCTACTTCAGCAAGTGTGCCATGGCAAGATACGCATTGGGCATTTTCATAGGTTAAGCTGTCGTTTGACAGTTCACCATCTGGTGTATGGCAGCTATCACATTCTTGGTTTTGTACATGGAATTCAGCTAAGTTATCAGCCGCAACAGCAGTGCCCATTAGGCCTGCGGTGCCCATTAATGTGGCTATACAGACTGCAAGATTCATCTTTTTCATTTTTGCTCCCCCTTCTATACGTAATGACGGTTGATTCATTAACTATAGAAGCCTCTTATTGTTTTAGTTAGGCTGAAGTGAAACTGACTTCACTTCACTTTAAAAATACGGTCCAAATTAGCATCGAGTTGATCAGCTATTATTTTCGCTCAATGTAATCTTTGCCTAAGGGGGCGCAATCAACAACCAGATAACCATAATAGAGGGCAGAAATGACAACTCAATCACAAGCCTAAAAATGCGCTATGCAAACATGCATAGTTATAAAGAGGTATATGCAATTTTGCATAGTGTATGTGGAGATAGATCACATCGAGTTAACATCATAAGAAAACGTACATAATGATTTGCTAATTCGGGTAATGCTGCACAGTTTCAAGTGGAAAAAATGGGTAATATCGCGGCATGAAAACTCTATTGTTATTACTTATCATCATCACTATGCCTGTGCTCGCGCAAGACAGCATTGTCTTTGGCGTACACTCAAAAACAGCGCCATTAGAGTGGCGGAATAACGGCGTTGATCAAGGCTTTAATATTGAGTTGATGGATAGAATTGGTCAGCTGACCAATAAGCGCATTATTGTACGTCGAAAGAGTTTTCAACAATTGGTAAAAGATGTTCATGATCCTGACAGCGATATCGATGTGATTACTGTGGTTAGCCCGGTGAACATGGATCGTAAGTTAGCTCAATCTGATCCTATATATGCAACCCATGCTAAAGCTTATACCTTGCAGGGTAAGGCGTTAATAAACAATTGGGCAGATCTTGTTGGTAAGCGGGTTGCTATTAAAAATGGTGCCTTTGTTGATGTGTTTTTATCTGACCATCTGCAAAATTTCGACCGCGTGGATGTTGATTTGTATGAAACCGGTTTTCAATTACTGATAAAAAACCAAGTCGACGTGGTTATTGCCGAGAGTTTTGTTGCGCGGCGCTTACTTCCGCTATATCCATCGGTGCGAAGTTCCAGTGATGCGTTAATTTACGGGGCATTTAATTTTGTCGCGAATGAGACAAAAACTGAACTGATGTACCAAATTAACGAGGCGCTTAGGCAGTTAAAATTATCGGGTGAATACGACAAACTGGTTAATAAATGGTTTGGCACCGGGCGTGAAAAAGTTGATTTAACCTCTTCCGAAAAGCGCATGTTTGCCCTCGCAATTTTAGTAGCGATTATGTCTGCTATTGGGATGATTTTCACCGGGTTTATAAGCGCTAGTTTACGCCGCCATACTAAAGCGCTCGATGCCGAATTAATTCAACGAAAGCGGATTGAAGTTGAAATATCTGAATTGTCACAACAGTTCCAATCTGTTCTCGACGGGCTTCCTAATGGCGTGACCATAGTAAACCAGGAACTCCAGCATTTATGGAGTAACGATAACAATATTCACCTGTTAGATTCAGATGAATTTTACTATGTCGACAACAATGTTTTTAAGCTTAAAGCCGCAGTATTGGAGGTGTTGTCGACTCAAAAGTCGTTTACTGCCGATATGCGGTATCAGCAACAATTTTGGCAATTACAAATTCATCCCATTGCCAACAATCAGGTGGTGATTCTACTTGAAGAATCAACCGAGCAGCATCGATTACGCCAAGCTAATGAAGAAGCCAGTCGTTTAGCTTCATTGGGAGAGTTGTCTGCGGGAATTGCCCATGAAATCAATAATCCAACCGGCCTTATTGTACATGCAGTATCACTATTTACCGCAGCCATGAAAGACTTAACGCCTGCCGCTAAGCACTATCAGAAACAAAATCCTTTCTGGCTTATTGCAGGGCTAAACCCAGACATTGCTATTGAAGAATTACAGTATAGTTGTGGCTCTATAGAAGAGGGTGCTAAACGTATCAGTCGAATTGTTAATGACCTAAAGCGTTACGCTATGCCGCATATTGCTGATCAATATACCCTAGTGAGTTTAAATGATGTGGTTCAAGTGGCCCAGCGCCTCACCGCGAATCAAACAAAATCTCACCAGATCAGCACCATGTTATGTGACCCTAGCCCTTGCATTACAGGCGATGCTCAACAGTTACATCAGGTGTTAATTAACCTCATTCAAAATGCGTGTAATGCTTGCTCAGCTCAGCTAGGGATAATAGTGATAGACACACATGTTGCAAACAACACGGCCATACTCAGTATCAAAGACAATGGCTGCGGGATGGACAGTGCCACATTAAAGCGTATTACCGAACCCTTTTTCACCACGAGGCGCAACGAAGGTGGTAGCGGCTTAGGGTTGTCGGTGTGCAGTAAAATAATTAAAGAGCATCAAGGCGAAATGCAGATGCTGTCGAGTTTAGGTAAAGGCACCCGAATTAGGCTGACTTTTGCATTAGCACAACAGGATTAGCCCATGAAACTAGCCAGAAATATTTTGTTAATCGACGACGAAGCAGCATGGTTACGAACACTCGCGATAACCCTGAACCGTCTAGTTCCCGAAGCTGAAATTGACACTTGTGTCGACAGTCGTCAGGTGAATAGTCGCTTACAGGTAGGCGACTATGCGCTAGTGCTAGTTGATCTCACCATGCCGTTTCACTCCGGTGAAGAATTATTAGCGATGATCCGCAGCGATTTCCCTAACACTCGAGTCATTATTGTTACTGGGGTAAATGAGGTTGATACTGCAGTTCGTTGTATTAAAAATGGTGCTTATGACTACTTTATTAAAACAGACAATGTCGATGAACTTGCACGAACAGTTCGCCGTGCACTTGAAGTGGTCGGGCTTGAAAGAAACTACCTTTATATCAAAGAGAAATTTTTAAGCCGAACTTTAGATAACCCGCAAGCATTCAATAATATGCTAACTTGCGAGCCACAGCTATTAGACCAGTTTCGTTATCTTGAAGCCGTATCATGTAGCCCTGAGCCCTTGTTAATTTATGGCGCCAGCGGAACCGGTAAAAGCGAGTTCGCTAAATCTTGCCATGCACTTTATAGCCCTAATGAACCCTTCGTTAGCATTAATCTTGCTGGTATTAGTTGTGAGTCATTTGAGCAAAAAATGTGCGGTCAACTGTATCATCACAATAATGGCGAGCTAGAAGCAGTTGCAGGTTTATTGCATCAAGTGGGCAGTGGGGTACTCTATCTTAATGAAATTGGCACGCTACCATTGGATGCTCAAATTAAGTTATTAGCGCTGTTAGAAAGCAAACAATATTACCCTTTAGGTAGCGACACTGCCTATCCGGTAAAATGTAAGTTTGTGGTATCAACTCAAGATGATTTACTCAAACTTCATCAAGCAGGTAAGTTTAGGAGCGATCTACTCTACCGTTTACGGGCACATAAAATTAAATTACCGCCATTAGCTGAAAGGCAGTTAGATATCGCTATGTTGATCAATCATTTCATCGCCCTAGCCGCAACAGAAATGAATTTACCTGCGCCGATTCAACCAACCGATTTAGCGCCAAAACTCGCCAGTTATGATTTTCCCGGTAATCTACACGAGCTCAAAGGCATGGTATTTGATGCCGTTAGTCGCAGTGATGGTATAGCGCTTAACACCTCTGCTTTTATGGAAACCATTAATGAACACAAATCATTAACGGCAGTACCGCAAGACCGAATTATCTTTCCTAAACAACTGCCTACCATTGCACAGATGAACCAAGCGTTAATGGACGAAGCCATGAGCCGTACAGCTAACAACCAAACAGCGGCAGCGCAAATATTGGGAATTAGCCAAAGTGCATTAAGCAGGCGGTTGAAGGGACATTAGAGCTGAATATTATGTAGTTTAGTTAATATATAGCGGCGACTGAGTGCAGGTCTTGTTAATGTGTTTCTAGCAGTGACTTTTGTGTAACGCTGCATTAGACGTTTCGAATATCTAAGCACTGAATACTAGCTTCTAGTTACTGGCTTCCTGCTATTGATTATTGATTTCAATCATATTTTTTGGTTTAAATTTTAACATGTTATTCGATTTGCATCCTTGCGCATCTTCTCGACCTAAAGGACATGGAGAAAGTTCATTAAATAATGCCGTATTAATACTAAACATTCCTTTTTCTTTGGTTAGCATGCCTTGTTTTTTGAGGCTCCCCAGCATTAAGTCTAACTTTATGACGCTAATATGAAGTATGTCAGCAATTTCTTCTCGCGTTAGTTTGATATCAATAGTAAGCCACATTGATGAAAACTCAGTTTTAAAAGCGACCAAAATATCGAATAAAAACTTAATGAGTTTATCCTCTGGTGAAGATGTTAGTAAGAAAA
>NZ_PJAP01000219.1:0-11117 GCF_002836795.1 Shewanella sp. 11B5
TGGCGCTGAAGGCCTTGATGTCATTCGCGCGGGTAAAGGTGAGATTGTGTTTCTCGATCTCAACATGCCTGTCATGGATGGTTACGAAGTACTCCAAGCGGTACAACAACAAGATTTGCCCGCATTGATTATTGTGGTGTCTGGTGATATTCAAATTAAGGCTCATGAACGAGTCAAAGCATTAGGCGCCCTCGACTTTATTCAAAAACCCGTTAGTGCAGAGGCTATCAGCCATATTTTGCAAGAGTACGGTATTTTGACCCTTACTCAGGGTAATAAAGCTGAAGAAACACCAATGATGAAAGTTGATATGCGTGATGCATGTCAAGAAATAGCCAACGTCGCGATGGGTAGAGCCGCAGACTTACTCGCTAAGCTTCTGGATGTATTTGTACTATTGCCTATCCCTAACGTTAATGTGCTTGAAGTCAGCGAATTAACGATGGCCTTAAAAGCAACCGAACGAAATTCAACAGTCTCAGGGCTTTGCCAAGGATTTATTGGTGCAGGTATCGCGGGTGAGGCGTTATTACTGTTCCATGATTCTAGCTTTGAAGATATGGCGAAGTTGATGGGATTAGAAAACCCAAATGACGTTAGTACTGAAATAGAAGTGATGATGGACACAGGTAATGTGCTCATTGGAGCATTTTTAAATGGTATTTCTGAACAACTTGACATGAAATTCAGTCAGACCCATCCAGTAGTACTTGGCAGGCACTGCAGTGTCAACGAACTCATTCACGACAACTCTGACAAATGGCAGCGCACTCTCGCGATGGAAATTAACTATCGAATAGAAGATTACAATATTGAATGTGATCTTCTGCTGCTATTTACTGAAGACTCAATTCCTACGCTGAACTACAAACTTGGCTATTTACTCGACTAATGTTGGATACTTTTTATGTCAAATGATCAAAGTGCGATGAACGAACTCCACTGGCTAATCGATATGGTACAAACCATTGAGGTTGGTTTAGTAGTGCTCGATCGCGACTATAATATCCAACTTTGGAACGGTTTTATGGAAAACCACAGTGGTGTCTCACCCAATTCCATTAAAGGTAGTAATCTATTTGAAAAGTTTCCCGACTTACCAGCCACGTGGTTAAAACATAAAATGGAGTCGGTTTTTTTACTTAAAAACCGCACCTTTATTAGTTGGGAACAGCGCCCATACGTATTCCAGTTTAAAAACTATCGCCCAGTGACTGGCCGAGCCGATTTTATGTATCAAAACATTACCTTACTGCCATTAGCGTCATTAACCGGGCAAATAACTCACATCAGCATTATTGTCTATGATGTGACTGATATTGCGGTTAATAAACTGCAACTTAAAGCCGCTAATGAGCAACTTGAACAACTTAGTCAAACCGATGGTTTAACCCTTTTGCATAACCGTCGTCATTGGCAAAATTGCATGGAAAAAGAGTTCGATCGTTATTCACGCTATGGCGATGCAGCATCATTGGTGATGATTGATATTGATAATTTCAAGCGTATTAACGATGAATATGGTCACCCTGCCGGTGATAAAGTGATCCAACATATTGCCTATTTGTTAAAGCAAGCGTTGCGTGACACTGACTGTGCAGGCCGTTATGGCGGAGAAGAATTTGGGGTGGTGTTATCTAAAACCTCTGCAGAAGAAGCTCTCAACTTTACCGAACGGTTAAGAAAACGCATTGAAGCATCGGAAGTCGCATTCGAAAACCGCCTTATAAGAGTCACCGTAAGCTTGGGGATTAACGATTTAGATTCCGAAATAGATAATAGCTCAACCTGGTTATCGGGTGCAGATAAAGCCCTATATGTCGCTAAGCAAGAAGGCCGTAACAAAAGCGTTATCCATAAATAAGCGCCTATAAAATCTTTTTGTTATCCATAAAAAAACGCCCATCATCGATGAGCGTTTTTTTATGGAATTAGATTATCGACTTATTAGTGGAATGCACCATCAGACTCATCTTCATCTTCATAGTCTTCTTCGTCTTCTTCATCGCCTTCAACTTCATCACCGACAAAAAAAGTACCCCAACCGTCATAGTCTACTTTTTGCTTGCCCGCGACGAGAATCAACTGTTCACATGCTTTATCCAGTAAAGGCACTTCTAGCTTATGCTTAGCAATGGCGTCAAAACAGAAAATAATCGAGCCATCTTCAAGTTCCATTTCTTCTGCATCATTCACTTCAAAACCAAGCTTAAATGCATCAACAGCAGCTTTTTCTAAACGATCAAAATTAGTCGCCGAAAAATGATGTTCAATCGTATATTCCGCATCAGGCTCTGAACCATCAGCAAGTAAGGCATCAACAATTTCAAGATTCTCAGCAAATTGCTCTTTTAACTGACGCTCAACAGACATGGATTACTCCGTAAATAGGACTCGTAAAAATTTAATCAATTATACCCAAACTGACACAAGTTGCGAGCTTGCTAGAGATGTTTGGTGATCAGTGGTTATGTTCGAGCTTTCAAGGTTAACGCTTCAGCTTCTTTATTTAACTCGACCAAACGCGCTGACATCAATTGATGTACCTTAGTGTTTAAGGCTTTAACATCATTTTTATCTAAGCCAGCCGTTGGGATAGGTTCCATCATCTCCACAATCACCACACCGTTGTTCCAACGATTAAGGTTAATGTGGCTCTGACACGAAGCTAATACTGGTACTATCGGCGCTTGAGCGGCTATTGCTGTATGAAATGCTCCCACTTTAAACGGTAACAATCCACGACCGCGAGAACGAGTTCCTTCAGGAAATATCCATACCGACAGTCCTTTATTCTTCATTCTTTCTACGGTTTTAGCCATAGTATCAAAAGCACTGTGACGATTTTTACGATCAATAAGAATATTGCCCGATAACCAATAAATTTGACCAAATAGCGGCATCCACGCCAGGCTCTTTTTACCTAAGCTAACCGTCGCTTTTGGTACCACTGACGTGTGAGTAAACAAATCAAAATTATTTTGATGATTCGCAAGATAAATGCAAGGTTCCGATGTAGCACTTACAGGATGAACACGTTTAATGACCTTAATGCCTAATATTGGTGCAACAGAACCAAAGATACTGGCAATTACATGTACATTATTACGATGCATTGGCCGCACAAGGCAAAAAACAATCGAAAATACAAAGAGTAAAAATAAAAGTACGGCGAGAATGATTGAACGAGCGATAAGCAGCACAGCATACTCCTGCAATAAAATTGGCGTCAGTATAACGATGCTAGTCTAGGGACTCAACGTTTTGTTTACATATGTACGCTGAAATACTCTGCCCCTGTGATCTGGGGCAGAATAACTTAGCTTATATGACAGCTAGATGGCAGATAATTATTTAGCAGGTTGATGTGCTGATGTTGGTGAACGTAGCTTAAGTAGCATTCTAAATAACAATGCACTTAATGCTAACGTTGCAACAATAGCGGCACCACTGGGCAAGTCGTAGCTAGCAGACAACAGTAGCCCAGCAATATAGCCCACTATGCCGACACAATAAGCCCACACTAACTTGGTTTTACCTTGATACTTATTTAATGCCAATGCCGGTAAAATAAGCGTGCTAAACACTAAGTACACGCCAACTAACTCCACCGACAAAGTAATCACTAATGCAAATAAAAAGTAAAAACCAGCACCATCTAATATCCGTGGTTTAGCGATGATCACCCCAAGAATACCTGCAGAGACCACTGCAGGTAATGCTAATTGAGACCAACTCACCCACAATATTTGACCAGACATTAACTGCTTTAATAATTCAGCGCCATGAGGATCATTGGCTAACAATAACATTGCCGCCACCGCACTGAGCACATAAAAACAACCAATAAATGCCTCGAGTTCACCGACTAACCGTTTTGCCATCCAAGCGATCACACCCGCACCAGCTAATGCAAATAACGCAGGCATCCATACATGAGCAAACGGTAACTCTTCTACTCGATGATCTATGTGCGATACGATTGCCCCCAATGCAGCGACCTGAGCGATAGCCAAATCAATGAAGATAATGCCACGCTTTAGCACTTGTTGACCTAACAACACATGAGTTGATAACACTAATAGCCCTGCCACTAACGCAGGCAACAAGATAGACAGCAGCTCGACATCAAACATAGTGTTATTTCACTCCATTTAATAATGTCAGCAGACTATCATATAGACTGATCAAGTCTTTACTTTCATCGTTACCGCCTACCGACATCGGTAACACCAATACCGGCAGATTTGCGCGTTCACCTAACCATTTAGCCCCTCGTTCATCTTGGTATGAAGCCACTATTACCGCCATTACATCGCCTTTTTCAGCACGAGTAAGTAATGAGGCTAGATGGCTGCTGGTGGGTGCTAAGCCTGGTTTAGGCTCAAGATCTGCCACTTGCTCTATTCCAGTCCAATTAAATAAATAACGGAAGCTCGAATGATAAGCGATGACCTTTTTGCCGGCTAAGTTTTTAGCTTGCTCTTGCCACTGCGGTATTTTAGCCTGCCAACGTTGGCTAAAGTCGCTCAACGACTGGGCATAACGACTGGCATTTTCTGGATCAACTTCAGTAAGCTTAGCGCTCAAGGTCTGCGCAACGGTCAACATCCGCAAGGGATCTAAATGCAAATGAGGATTTCCCTTTGCATGCACATCGCCCATTGAACGATCTACTTGGGTTAACTTATCTAAGGTATCAATTTGATCTGCGGCAAAAAACAAGCCTTTATCCGTTGATCGAACCTTAGGATTAGCAGACTTCATTTGTAACATTGGCAACCAACCAATTTCTAAATCGGCCCCAGCACACACTACCAAATCAGCTTGGCGCATTTTAGCAATCAAGCTTGGTCTTGCTTGTACTTGATGTGGATCTTGCATCGCTGTGGTGGCCGAATACACCCTAGCATCGGGCGCTAAAGTTTGCGCTAATGCGGCATATTCAGGTTCACATGCAAACACGTTCAGTTCCGCTTTAGCTGTCGCGGTAAACAGCAGCGACATTGAAGTCACTGCTAAAAGCAATTTAGAATTGATGCGCACCGTGAGCTCCTAATGACATGACATATTGTAAAGTAAAGATATTATCATCTTCAAAACCATCGAAATTAGTTCCAGTCTGATGAGTGTATTGCAAACGCACGGTCGAAAAATGACTGCTATGCCAAGCAAGACTGACTTCTGACTCTTTTAATTTCTGTGGGTCGAGGTGATCTTCATGGATTTCATTAGTATCAAGTTGACCGTAACGAATCCCAGCAGACCAACTTGGTGAAAATTGATACACACTACTCACGTACCAACCTTGATGATAGTCATCGGTACTAACGTCCTCATGATCTGCCTCAAGAATATGTCCTGGCTCCATACCAAAAATATCAGTGACTCTAAAATATTCGCCACTGACGGTTAAGTTTTGATATTTGTAATTACCATTCGGTGCCCACTTATAAACAAAGTCAGCAATGTAGGTGTTTTCGCCTGTGTAAGATGCACTATGACTATGCTCAGCATGTCCTTCTTCATCAGCCGCTTCGTCTTCATGCTCGTCTTCGGCATAAGCTTGGCCATTCTGATTACGCAAATAGCTCAATCCTAGTTGCCAAGAACTCTCGATACCAATGTCACCACCGATTTTGGTTAATGCCGTATACACGCCAACATCATCAAAATCACGCTCTCCGTGCTCATCTGTAGCGCGTAAGCTTTCGCCTTTAAATGCTTCAACACCCATGGTCCAGTAGAGATCTGTTGGGGCCACATAATTTAAACGAATACCATCATCAAAATAATGACCACCTAAAAATGCACGATAGGCCGCTGGACGATCCGTAAATGCATCGGTATGTAAATGTTGATTATTTAAATAACCAAGATCCGATAAAAATCGACCCGCACGAACCGATAAACCGTAAGGCATCGCTAACGTTTGGATAAAGGCTTCTTCTAAATTAAGCTCTGTTTCACCGTCATGAGACTCAACAACTGCGGTCACTTTACCGTAAAACATTTCATCAATATTGGCACTTAATGCCAACTCTGTTTCGCCTAAACCAAAACCTTCAACACGCTCAGCTAATGGTCGGTCGCCCGTTTGATAATAACCATCGAGCACAGCACTAATACTAGGATTAGTTAAACTAGAATCTTCTGCCATTGCAGAATACGAACTCACAGCACAAGCCAGTGCCAATAACGAAACACGTGTGTTTAACGCAGACATAATATCTCCAAAATACAACAAGTAGCCGCCTACCTGGGTTTAGAATAAACCGGCAGATAACGGAAAATAAATCATTACAATGTTGGACTAACGAGATACAGGTGGGGCACGACTTTGGTAGTAGGCTTGGAATACGCTAAGTAAAAAAGGCAGCGTATATTGTTGGCGTTCGAACGTTTGCTTAGAAACGGCAAAAACTAAATTGGAAGAGTGAAGCGTTTTATTAAGCTGATGCTGATGAAAACACAAAGTACAATGATTTTGTACCCCGTCATCGAGATGTTTAACTGAGTGTGCAGACGCAGCAATAGACAACACAATCAAAATGGCACTTAGCCAGATTGCGATAGTTTGTCTTATTTTGATGCGGGAACTCACCAGAACAACTCCACCAGGTAAATAAAAGTGAGCATTAGTGTAAAAGACCTCAGCTGAAAAGCAACACTTAGATTGTGACAATTCATGACAACCCGTTCACAATCGCGTGCATTAACAATTAATCTTAACAACTAATGGGTAACTAAAACGTTATTTTTAAGATAGGCTTAAGCTATTACCCATACCATAATGGATGTGTAAAACATCATCATTACAGGACAAACACCATGGCACAATTTATTAAAGAAAATATTGGCATCATTTTAGTCATGATCATTGTTGGGGTTGTCGTGCTAGGCGGGATTTACTATGTTGAAGAATCACTAGAAAGCCAAGTTATTGAAGTTAAATAACAAACTTATTTCGCGTGTGTCTCTGCATTAGGATCATTTTCAGGCGCTTCAATCAGCTGCAAGTGGTCCATAATATGAGATAAACCCACCATAATAACAGCCAAAATAATCAATGGTGTAGTGATAACGGTTACACCCTCAACAAAATAGCCTACTGCGGCAGCAATAACCCCACCATAGAAACCTACTATTTTAACAACTGACAAATATTTATTATGCCCAAGCCATGCAGCACAATGGGGGCATTGAACTTCTACTGACAAACCTTTCCCGCGACTGTCATTCACCTTCGCAATTGAAAAAGATTTATAGCAATGAGCACATTGCAGCGACATGATAATTTCCTCAGTTCAATAATGGCGGCAAGTGTAACAAATTAACCTACCAATTACTGTATTTGGCTCCTATAGGATTTTTCCATTATCATAGGCGCAACTCAGAGCCCTAGGACAACTTTACATGCTACGGATTTTACTAACGTTATTATTATTCACATCTGCAGTGTTTACGACACAATCTCTTCGTGCAGAACAAGATGCTGTGGTACCGATTGTTGCCACTAGTCAGCTAACTGATACTCAAAATCAAATCAGCCGTTTACAACAAACTATCGAGCAAGATACCAAGTTACTATTTAAGGCAAAAGGTGAACTACGTACATTTACTGAATATCGAATTAAAAACAAATCGTCTGAATTACGCGACCAAATTGGTCAACTTATTGCCACACCGGACGCAGACCAACAATATTTAGTCACCTTAGTTCAAAGCCAATTGGCCTTTTTAGAGAATGTCAGTGCGTACTTAGACGCCCAAGTTATGGCCATGCGCCTTGGAATAAGCCAAGGTGATGACAGTAAAAACATCTTAGCCATTTCTCAAAGAGAATTTGAACGCGACCATTACCTCAAGGCACAATTAACCACTCTTCAGTGGGCAGAAACACTGAATATAGATGTGAGTGTCCAAAAGCAAAAATTGACTGAGTTTATGCTCACTAGAGCGGATCAGTTCGATAGTTTAGTGCATTACACACAAGATGAATTACAAAAAGCCGTTGCAGAAGCCGCTGATGCAGGTGCAGATATCACCACCGAACAAAAAGCTGATGTGGTGGCACTAAAAGAACGCTTGGAGCAAAGCAGCTCTAGCTTAGCGGTTTCAGCGGGCATACTCGAAACATTAGGCCAGAACGTGGCACCATTTAAACAAACATTGTTTAGTGTGTCTGGTGATATCACCCAAGATGTATTGAATTTTAGCGTCGCGTCTAATCTGCTACAAGGTTGGGGTAAAGTCATTAAAGATCAGACGATTAATAATGGACCCAGTTTAACCTTTAAGATTTTAGTGTTTCTATTCATATTATTTGCGGCAAGTTTAGTCGCCAAAATTGTTACACAAATTATCTCTAAAACAGTACGTGCATCGAAATTACAATTTAGCCAACTGTTGCAAGACTTCTTTATCTCGTTGTCGAGTAAAATAGTGTTTGCGCTAGGATTATTGATTGCCTTATCACAGCTCGGGTTTGAGCTTGGGCCGTTACTCGCTGGTTTTGGTATTGCGGGAGTCATTATTGGTTTTGCACTGCAAGATACCCTGTCTAACTTCGCTTCTGGCATGATGATCTTAATCTATCGTCCATTTGATGTCGGCGACTTAATCAATGCAGCTAATGTTACCGGTCGCGTCAGCCATATGAGCCTAGTATCAACAACAATCAAAACGCTAGATAACCAACGCCTTATTGTGCCAAACAATAAAATCTGGGGCGATACCATTAACAACATCACCGCAGAGCATCAGCGCCGGGTAGACATGACCTTTGGCATTAGCTACAGCGACAATGTTGAACATGCAGAAACCATATTAAAAAGTATTGTAGAACAACATCCTAAGGTGCAAGCGCATCCAGAACCGATAGTAAAACTCCACACATTGGGCGAATCGTCAGTCGACTTTATTGTAAGGCCTTGGGTTAAACCCGATGATTACTGGGAAGTATACTGGGACATTACTCGCGCAGTGAAAATACGCTTTGATGCGGAAGGCATTAGTATTCCGTTCCCGCAACGCGATGTACACATATATCAAAAATAAGCTTTGCAGTTAGCAATAAAAAGGCTCAAGTCATCGACTTGAGCCTTTTTATTAATAGATAATGTTAGCTAACCAAAGGGCTTATAAATAAGTGATGCTGCCCTGTAAATGAGGTCGGCGGCCTTTAACATCACGCATTTCAAAACGTTTACCATTTTCAATACTTTCAAACGCAAACGTCACTTCAGACGGCATAAATACTGGCAGTTTAAATTCAACATCAACTTGAAATGGTCGATCGCCAACAAACGTCATTAACTGAGACATCACCCGCGCTTTAGACCACATTCCATGCGCTAACACTCGCTCAAACCCAAAGCGTTTTGACAACAATGGATGTAAATGGATCAAGTTATAATCGCCAGATGCTTTAGCATACCGACGGCCGAGATCATCGGTTAAGCGCCATTGCTGAACGTTTTCCCATACCATTTCTGACGCTTTAGGCGGACGAGCACGACGACCAGCAGACTCGATACGATATAAGTAAGTTGATAGCGCTTGCCAAACTAACTCTTCACCGACAAACACCTTAGACACCAAATCAAACTCAAGCCCCGCATCGGTAGTACGGCTAGTGGTTAACTCACACTGTACTATTAAGGTTTCATCCGCTCGTACTGGGCGTAATACACTAATACTATTCTTTAAATGAAGCATGCCAAGTAACGGAAATGTCACCGCTTTATGGGTAAAAATCATCGCATGCAAACGAAATGCCCAGACATACAGATACGTTGGCGGTAACGTCATACCGTCATATTCAAAACTGCATACCGCAGCATATTGGCTAATTTTATCTTGGGACAACACCACATTCGACGCTTGTACATAAATATTCGGAAGCGGTTGTTGGTTCCATCCCGGTTTACGTCCAAACAGGATTTTGCGATACAAAGACAAAAGCGAAGGCATCGCTTTTAATTCGATAGCGTAGTCGTGACTCACAATGTTGTACCCTAAAGTAGGCAGCAAAAAAGCTGTGCTGCAAAACGATTAATAGATGATTATACCTTAGACTCTTGCAGTTGCTAAACCGCTAATTACTTAATGCGTTTAAAACAGCATGTCGAGACAACATATATTGATGCCATCAACACAAAAAATACTCGACACAATTGTTGTGACAACTCACTTACTACAACTAATTTACCTTTACCTTTTTCAACCCAAAATGCGACAATTACCCGACTTAAATGACTTAACGTAGCCGATACAGTGCAAGATAAAAACTTCGATAAACTTAGCCAAAAGTTTGCCCAAAATATTTACGGTACCACTAAAGGTGAAATCCGTGCTGCAGTATTATGGCGCGACTTAGCACCTGCCCTAGCCAGCCTTGGCAAACCACGATTACGTATTTTAGATGCCGGTGGCGGTTTTGGTTATTTGAGTCAAAAACTAGCGGCTTTAGGTCATGATGTTGTGCTGTGTGATATTTCAGAACAAATGCTTTCTCTAGCACGGCAACAGATCGAAGCCTCAAATACCGCATTATCGATACAGTTAATCCACAGCCCAATACAAGCATTAACCGTTGAAGAGTATGGTCAATTTGATGTCATTCTCTGTCATGCTGTTGCGGAATGGCTAATTGATGCCCGTAGCACCTTGCAAGGTTTATTGAGTTTGATAAAACCTCATGGTTTATTTTCTTTGATGTTTTTTAATAAAGAAGCCTTACGGTTTCATAGCTTAATATCAGGTAATTTTGACTATGTTAACCGTGACTTTAAGGTCAAAAAGAAGGTCGGATTAACGCCGACTCACCCGCTGTATATTGAAGATGTCCGCAGTTGGTTTAGACAATGGCAACTGTCGATGGTGAGTCAGTCGGGGGTAAGAGTTATCAATGATTACTTGAAAAATAATCTGCCACCTAACTTCGACAAACATCAACTGATTGAAATGGAGTTGGCCTACTCGCAACAAGAACCTTATTTGTCGCTTGGGCGCTACATTCACTTTGTAGGCCAATCGACTTCATAATAAACTCATTGTTTTAGCATTTTACTTTCAATAGCTTACCTATTGAATAGCTCGCACTACATCGACGT
>NZ_PJAP01000466.1:0-4583 GCF_002836795.1 Shewanella sp. 11B5
AGGATGAGCTAATTCAAGTGCTTTAATGCCTTCTGGCGCGGCAACCAAAACTAACGCTTTAATTGAAGTACAACCGCGTTTTTTCAGCAGGTCGATAGTCGCAATCATTGAACCGCCAGTTGCTAACATCGGGTCAACCACTAAAGCGATACGCTCATCTACATTACTGACTATTTTTTCAAAGTAAGGTACTGGTTGTAATGTTTCTTCATCACGATAAATACCCACTACAGAAATACGCGCACTGGGTAAATGCTCAAGAACGCCATCCATCATGCCTAAACCGGCACGTAAAATAGGCACTACAGTTACTTTCTTACCTTTAAGCTGCTCAATAGTAACAGGGCCATTCCAACCTTCAATTGTCACCGTTTCAGTTTCAAAATCAGCGGTAGCTTCGTAGGTTAATAAACTGCCAACTTCAGTGGCGAGTTCACGAAATCGTTTGGTGCTGATATCCGCTTCACGCATTAAACCAACTTTATGACGAACCAGAGGATGCTTTACTTCAACGACTTTCATTTCTTTCTCCTAGATTTCTGACTATTTCAGGCAAATTTGATAAATGTTAGTCGATTTATCCTCTCTATAAAACATAAAGTTTCAAAATTGCAGTAAATCGTGACCTAAACCAATAAAAAATAGGCAATTCATCGTTTTCTTTATAGGATAAAGTAAAAACATGGCTTCCGACTAGCAGCACAAACTGGTAGAATATTGCCGCATAAAATTCCATAAAACGATGTACCCTAGAGGATCCTCCGTGACCACTCCTACCCCCCTAAGTTACAAAGACGCCGGCGTTGATATCGATGCAGGAAATGCGTTAGTAAACAACATTAAATCTGCGGTAAAACGCACTCGCCGTCCAGAAGTTATGGGCAATTTAGGTGGTTTTGGCGCATTATGCGAATTACCAACTAAATACAAACATCCTGTACTGGTTTCTGGCACAGATGGCGTTGGCACAAAATTAAGATTAGCCATTGATTACAAAAAGCATGACACCGTCGGTGTTGATTTAGTTGCTATGTGTGTCAACGATCTGATTGTTTCTGGCGCAGAACCGCTTTTCTTCCTTGATTACTACGCGACAGGTAAGCTTGATGTTGAAACAGCGACTTCAGTTGTTAGCGGCATTGCAGAAGGTTGTTTCCAATCTGGTTGCGCATTAATCGGTGGTGAAACGGCTGAAATGCCAGGCATGTACGAAGGTGAAGATTACGACCTTGCCGGATTCTGTGTTGGTGTTGTTGAAAAAGCAGACATCATTGATGGCACTAAAGTTAAAGCGGGTGACTCACTCATAGCGCTTGCTTCAAGTGGTCCTCATTCAAATGGTTACTCGTTAATCCGAAAAGTATTAGAAGTCAGCAAAGCAGACCCTCAGCAAGATCTTGCTGGAAAGCCTTTAATTGACCATTTATTAGAGCCAACAAGAATTTATGTTAAGCCTTTATTGAAACTGATTGAACAATCAGACATTCACGCTATGGCGCACATTACCGGTGGTGGATTCTGGGAAAATATCCCACGAGTACTGCCTGATGATTGCAAAGCTGTAGTCAAGGGTGACTCTTGGAAATGGCCAGTAGTGTTTGATTGGCTAATGACAAACGGTAATATTGCACAGCATGAAATGTTCCTAACATTTAACTGTGGTGTAGGTATGGTTATTGCGCTGCCAACAGAGAAAGTTGATGCTGCGTTAGCATTATTAACAGCTGAAGGCGAAAATGCTTGGTTGATAGGTGAAATTGCTACTCGTCAAGGTGACGAAGAGCAAGTGGAGATCATCTAATGAGTCAAAGCTGTCGAGTTGTGGTACTGATTTCCGGTAATGGCAGTAATCTTCAAGCTATTATTGATGGCTGTGACGATAACTTAAAAGCTGCCGTTGTTGGTGTGATTAGTAACAAACCGGATGCTTATGGGTTAATTCGCGCTCATCAAAGCGAGATTGATACCAGTTGTGTTATTCCTTATGCCAATGAAGTACGCAGTGATTATGATGCGCGTTTATTGAAATCAATTGAAAAATACCAACCGGATCTCATTATTCTTGCGGGTTTTATGCGAATTTTGACAGATGATTTTGTCAGTCATTTTCTAGGGAAAATGATTAACATTCATCCATCATTATTGCCTAAGTATACAGGGCTTCACACGCATCAACGGGCTATCGATGCTGGAGACAAAAAGCATGGCGCTAGCGTGCACTTTGTTATCCCTGAGCTCGATGCTGGACCCGTAATATTACAAGCTAAAGTCCCTATTTACCCAGAAGATGATGCTGAAGCATTAGCAGAGCGTGTTCATGAACAAGAACATGCCATTTATCCTCTGGTGGTAAAATGGTTCAGCTTAGGTCGTTTAGCGATGACCGATGGTAAAGCTTATTTAGATGGCGAGCTAATTGGGCCATCTGGTTACGCACCAGATTAACACCAATTACTAAGCCTTTAAATTAAACAAAAAACCTCGCAGATTCGCGAGGTTTTTTATGTAATAAGCATTATCGATATAGGGTACTAACGTACTGGTAATGTCATGTCGGCAAACATTTCATCAATCAATTGCTGATCTCGAAGCGCGACAGCTTTTTCTACTACATCGCGAGTTAAGTGCGGTGCAAAATGTCGCATAAAGTCATACATGTAACTGCGTAAAAAGCTACCACGTCTAAAGCCGATTTTGGTTGTACTATGAGCAAACAGATGGCTTGCATCAATCGCCACTAAATCTTTATCAACAGCCGGATCGATTGCCATAGAAGCAATAACCCCTACCCCTAATCCTAAACGTACATAGGTTTTAAGTACATCAGCACTGGTTGCACTAAACACCACTCGAGGATCAAGATCTGCACGCTTAAATGACTTTTCAATTTCAGAGGCTTTATCAAAACCAAACACATAAGTTACTAGCGGAAACTTAGCCAAATCTTCAATGCTAATTTTTGTCGATTGAGTCGCGAGTGGATGGTCACTGGTCACAACAATTGAGCGATTCCAATGATAACAAGGCAACATAATTAAATCGGTATACAAGTGCATAGCTTCGGTTGCAATGGCAAAATCAGCATCACCTCTAGCGGCTTGTTCACTAATTTGTGACGGCGTGCCTTGGTGCATATGCAGATTGACTTTGGGATATCGCTTAATGAACTCTTTAATAATTTGTGGCAAAGCATATCGAGCCTGAGTATCAGTGGTGGTAATATTTAAATCCCCCTGATTAGGCTGAGTATATTCTTCAGACACCTTTTTAATGCTATCGACCTTTCCAAGTATATCATTTGCAATATCAATAACTTGCTGCCCAGCAGGTGTTACGTGAGTCAAGTGTTTACCACTTCGACCAAATATTTGAATACCTAATTCATCTTCTAGCATTCTAACTTGCTTACTAATGCCAGGTTGTGAGGTATAGAGGTTCTCAGCCGTTGATGACACATTTAGGTTGTGTTTTACAACCTCTGCAATATATCTAAGTTGTTGCAGCTTCATGGTTTTATCCTTGATTTAACCAACACTCATCAGCAAAATATGCAAACAAGAACAAATCGGTCGTTGTCTTACATGAGAAGAACAAACGTTCAACTATAATAAAACGTTATATGACAATTGAAATGTAATATAAATAGTAATAACGAGCAAGCAAAAATCGCTCGTTACTTAATTGACTTAGCTTTTGAT
Organism: Shewanella sp. 11B5; assembly: GCF_002836795.1. Classification (NCBI taxonomy): domain Bacteria; kingdom Pseudomonadati; phylum Pseudomonadota; class Gammaproteobacteria; order Alteromonadales; family Shewanellaceae; genus Shewanella; species Shewanella sp. 11B5. Next base: position 3,699 of record NZ_PJAP01000466.1, read on the forward strand.
AAACATCATGGCTCAAATGTTTAATGATTTATCAACAAAACGACTTATTATTCAACGACAGCCGCGATAACATACGCTAAGATATAGAATCATTTTGATGAAGTTTTATTGCAACGATTTATTCCAGCATCAAAATAACTTTTAGCCATTGTCGTTTGGCTATATTTACCATGAGATATGAAAGATAAAATGGAACCTTTATGTCCTTAATTTTGGTATTAATTCTTATTGGTGCATTATTATTGCTGATTATCGGCTTTAGTATTGTCCAACAACAAAAAGAGCGAGCAGAAGCTGAACGTCGAGTAGAAGCATCTCGCCAGCGCGCCATCATAGATGAAACTGATGCCGTATTATCCAACACTGGCATGACCCCATCTTCTAGCCACATTATGTTAGTACTATATCGACGCATTCAAGATGCTTTAGAACAATCTGTTGTCCATGCATCAGGCCAATTAAAATCGGATTATGAGCGTCGCCTAGGTGACATTAAAATGCAAATAGCCACAGTGTCTAATTCACCAAGCCAAGTCCCTGCGATTGAGAACTTTCGTTTACCTGATAATGATAGGCAAGTTTTAGAATTAGTAAAAACACTTAAGAAGCTCAAAGCCATTTTACGTGCTGAACATAATAAGGGAAAAGTGGATCCGTCTATTTTTGCACAAGAAGAAATGCGTATCGACAATCTGCAATTAAGAATTAATGTTGATTCTATGATTAGCCGAGCTCGTGCAGCTTGCTTTATGAAGCAGTACGGTTCTAGTAAACAAATGGTCACAAAAGCATTAAACACGCTCCACACGATTAAAGCGCAGACGCCCAATGATCCTTTTATTGCTCGTAAAGTCGATGAAGCTAAGCAGTTACTCGATGAAATCA
>NZ_PJAP01000467.1:0-4576 GCF_002836795.1 Shewanella sp. 11B5
GAAAATAAATTTGGGGAGGATTGTTCTATTGAACCTGATAAGGATTATTTACTTTTCGGAGACGAAAAAGATGAATCCGATAATGAATTCGATAATGAATTCGATGATGAATTCGATGATGAATCCGATAATGAATTCGATAATGAATTCGATGATGAATCCGATGATGAATTCGATGATGAATCCGATGATGAATTCGATGATGAATCCGATGATGAATCCGATGATGAATTCGATGATGAATCCGATGATGAATCCGATGATGAATCCGATAATGAATCCGATGATGAATCCGATGATGAAAAAGACTACTCAGAACTTGATTGTATTATTCAATCAGTAATGGCTGATATTGGTTATACAACTTACGGTGGTGTGTACACCGCTAGACTAGGAGAAGCTATTAATATTATTGTTAAGCTACATCCCGTTGAATTAATGGCGCTTAATGAGTGTGTCGAGCAGTTATTGTCTTATCGAGAATCAAAAGTTGTCTCAACTTGAGACAACTGAATTTATAAGCTTTACCATTTAGATAATACAAGTGCACATCATGTTTATATGCGATATTGATGTGCGCTCTATAATACAACAGTATTATTATGTATATGTAGTATATATCTTATTATATAGCTAACAAGTATGTAGTAATAGAACAGTAACAGAGATCTTACTATGTCTAAGCCTAATAACTCTACTATTCCTAATATAATTCGTGTGCATTCTGGCAAAACCTACATAGCAGGTGTAAATGCTTATACCCAAGCAAATAACCAGTTATGTGATCTTGCCAATCTATCTAATTCTTCTTCTAAAGTATTTAAAACACGGCTCAAAGCTTGGTTTAAAGATAAGCCGAGTAATGAGCGGTTAAATCATTTTAAGCTATTAGAACTTGGCCGTTACTTAAGCGCAATATTGATGAATCCGCTCGAATACGGCGCGATCCCCTTTGTCGATATGCTGTACTTAACTATAGACGTGCCAGAATCAGTGGTTTCTTCGCTATCTATGGCTATGAAATCTGTGCCTACGGAGCATTTTAAGCTGTATAAAACGGGCACCACTAAAGTTCTAAAGAACTACAAAGACGTGTATCAGCGCTTCGCTATGTTTGATAATCAAATGTCTTCAAAGATCATTGTCTATTGGGGAATACATCCAAAGGTTAGAGAGGAGCGCCCGAAACAGCGTTTAGTCAAAATATCATTAAATCCAGCAAGGCATAGTCCTGCCGAAATTACCGCCTTTTTCGAGTGGTTTAAGTCGTTATTAGGTGATGATGCACAGCATATTATGGAAGTGGCTAATATAACTCGCCTTGATATCGCTATGGATCTGATAGGCGTGCCGTTACCTTATTTATTAGTCGATCGTACGAATGTCAAGCTAAGAAGTTATTATCTGAATGAGAAAGCTAAAAAGTCACGTGTAGGAACGCAGAGGTTTGGCAGTCCAAAATCTAGTAAATCCTACGTTTACGACAAGTTAAGGAAATATCTAGATTTAAGGATCTGTAACGTTGATTTGCTTGTTTATGACACAGCTAAGAAGCGTTACGTACCTATTAGCCGTCTTGAGCGTGTATTCAAGTTTGCGGATTCAAAAAATCCTATTTCCCTCGCTCAACTTGAAAAGGCCCCTTATTTTCTTAAAAGCACTGTTTTCTACAATCCTATGATATTGATGTTTTTAAACGCAACACAACGCGATAGGGTTGAGAAATATGGTTTTAGCTACTGGTATCACATGATTAACTGGAAACGCTGGAAATTAAGTCGTCTGTTGCTTGATAATCGAACTTTAGACGTTAACGATGATCAATTAAAGTCAGTACAAGTTGCTGCTTTAATCCGTTTAAAGAAGCTTATTTTAGAAGCGTAAATGTGATCTTTAGACATTTTCAATGCTTGCGATATTAATCGTAACACACTAATGTGAAGACATATTAGTGTGTTTTATTATGGATAGAGATGTTTATGGACGAACCCAACATTGAGACTATTCGACATAATTTGGGTGTGGAAGATCACATCCCATTTTTTGGTTATTTGATTTATCGTAGTGATACTGATGAGTTTCTAGCTAAATTCGACATTTCCTCTGAGCGTTTGCTAAAAGCATGGCACCGCTCTCCTGACCAAGCAAAACCATTTAAAAAAATCCTTGAGGCTAATTTAGTATGCCAGCAGCTTGAGTTAGACCCTAGTATCTGTGAAATCGTGATTGGATTCGATCTAGGTAAGCAAATTGCTGTTGGCTCATTGAATAGCGATATAGTAGGAAATAACTGATATATGTACTTCCTGATTACTATGCATTCAGTACCAAAGTTCTATGATCTGACATGCCAGCAGATACTACCTGAATTGGATTACATTGATTCACTTACCAAGACATTCATTGTAAACGGCGAAGTTCGTATTCTTATACATTCATCAACCAGTTTTATGAATGGTGAGGGTGATTGGATGGTGGCTTGCCCTAGAAAAGCAATAGAACAGTTGCGTGAGCTTGATATTCACCCTTTTAAGACTAAAAGTGAGGCAAGGGAGTTTGCCAAAATCAACCACTTAGATTCCTTCCGATATCTTAAGGTTTTAGGCTAATTTAAAAGGAAATTAATATGTTAGCACGGCTTGAACAATGGATTGATCAAACGAATTTTGATTATCGCCAAAATCGAATTTGCTGCGAGCACTTACATGATGAATTCAACGGTTTCTATCCGTTGTCTTTCCTACAAGAAGCATTTTATGTTGTTGTGGATGTTATTCCTAAGCCTGATTTTCCGGAGTTACGAGCGATAGGGTTAGGTGATTTTATTGATATGCCTGTAGATGGGATCACCTACAAAAATACATACTTTGTTTTACCTCAATTCGCACAAAATCTTCGTTTACATTTCCATGAGTTGGTTCATGTCGCTCAATGGTCACATTTGGGGGTGGAGACATTTATAACAAATTATATTAATGAAATTCAGACATATGGTTATGACTATGCTCCATTAGAGACGATGGCAAAAAATGCTGATACACATTTTACTAATAATGGATTCGATAGATTTAACGTCCCAGATTATGTGGCTACAATTTTGAAATGAAGGCTTTGCTCCAAAGAGTGTTTTGCAGATTTACTCTTGAGATTGTTGTTCTGATTCTTTACGGTTCTTAAATGGTTTTTCTCAGTTTATATCGGTAGCCGGTTGCCTTGTAGGGAATAATAAATGGCTCTAACACAGATGCAGATAATCCAGTCTTTAGGCGAAGCGATGTCTTGGTTTGAACGTGAATTACAGTGGGGGGTTGAGCCGACTGAACTTCGTCATTTGATAGGACGTATTGGTGAACTATATGCTGCGCTTATATCCAATGGTCAGATGGCCACAGAGGTAAATCAAAAGGGTTACGATGTTGTTAGTGAAAAAGGTGAAAGAATTTCTGTCAAAACAACGGCAAGAATGAGAATGGGTGGCCACATTTCATTTAATCCAAAAACTCTCAGCTTAGTAGACAGAGTCATAATTCTCCGTGTTAACACTGAAGATATGCAAATTGAACTACTGTTAGATGTCAGTGTGATTGAGGCTTTACGGTTAATGAGTGTCAATCTCACAGGGAAAAGTACTATCTCCCTATCTAAGCTAATTGAGCGCCCTAAGCTTACTACTGAGTTGAAACATGTTAAGACCGCTTCATGTGGTAATCGTGTGATTAAGGAACTTGAGAACGGTGCTATTGAAGTTTATGTCGACGGTCAATTAATACCTATCGTTAAACCAGAATTGAGAAAACTGGCTGGAGAGTTGAATTTAAGTATTTTCAATGGAAATGGTAATCCATATAACACAAGACAACTTGGTGCTGTTGTTATGAATGCTTTAGGTGCTATTAACGACTAAACAGCTTCAAAGCTATTAAACTAATTATGATGGTACGACTTATAGATTGAGATGTACCAAATCCAAAGAATAAAAAGGTGGTGCTAAATGCAAGATCTTAACGAGGTGATAGTCGCTAGTGATTTAAAGTTGACAATGAAATTTGCATCTATAACAAAATGGGTGAAAGTGATTCTGGCAATAGGTGTTGTATTTGCATATTTTACAGATGCCTCATGGCTTAAAGGTATATTAGTGACTTCTGTTATTGTTTCACTTCTATTGCCACTCGGATTTTTTGATGTATTTATTCAAAAACTATTAGAGCACAACACTCAAAAGTTAGAGGAACGTCAGATAATTAATGCTACAGAAGCCAACAAGCACTTTGATAAACTGTACAAAAGGGAAAGTAGATAATGTCCATAAATGGGCCTCGATGTATAAATCATTTATGCCTTAAAGTTACTTAGAACTAAAGCTCTATTTAACTGTGCTTAGCTTCGTTTCCCATACAAAAGCTAATCGATATTGCTCTTCTAAAGAGCCCATTATTTATAGGCTAGATTGCATCAAATTGCATAGCAATAAATTTTTATAAAAAAGGAAGGAATAAGTGGTTGATAATAATTATTTAAAGGCGGACAAAAAACCAATGCTTCAGCCTGAAAATCAAAATAAGAAGTATGAAAC